>NZ_MKGS01000192.1:0-26532 GCF_002836905.1 Pseudomonas sp. 43NM1
ACGCTGACCTGCTCACGCGCGCCGAGAAACACGTGCGCGCCCGAGCTGGCCATGACCTCGCCGTTGGCCTGCTGATTATTCGACACAGCGATGCAAATCGTCGGCAAGCCCATCGCCGCGCGTTCCCAACTGGTGCCGCCCCCGGCGCCGACAAACAGGTCGGCTTCGGTCATCAAGCGCTGAAAGTCGCTGACAAAGCTGTGCAAGCGCCAATTCGGCCGCGCGGCCGCCAGCGCTTGCATCTCGTCCCACGCCGGGTTGGCGGCGCCTGCGACAAAATCGACCTCAAGATCATGAAAATCCTGCAACGCCAGCATCGCGTGATGGGTTTGCCGCGCCGCATCGAAGCCGCCGAAGTTGACCAACACGCGTTTGGCCACAGGTTTGATCGGCAGCGCCGGACAGCAAAACTCATCGCGCAGCATGGCGAAGCGCGGGCCGAACAAGGTCTGGCAATCGTCGCCGAGCAGGCCGACATAGGCCTCGGCGGTACCCGAGAGATTCTGGTTGAGCAGCAGATCGACGCGGTAAGTGCGTGTCGCCAGATCATCCACCGCCGCGATCCGTGGCGCCCAGCGCCGAGCGGCGGTTTGCCAGTGATGATCGAGGCCGTAATGGTCGACAATTACCCAGTCGAACGCTGAGTGGTTTTGCAGCAATGGGTCCAGCGCATCGATGTCGGCCTGCCACGGCAGCATCGACTCGATCGCCTGTTGCGGGTCTTCATCGGGATAACGCGCCGGCAAACAGAATGTCTCGAAACCTTCGGCGGCGAGACTGTCGAGGCGATGACCGGGCAATTCGCGACAGGCAAACGCCACGTGTACGCCTTGCTGGCGCAGGGTTCTGGCCAAAGGCAGCAAACGCGCGATATGGCCGCTGCCAATCGTCGGCGAAGCGTCGGAGCGGATCAGCACTCTCATCGCCACTTTCATCGCCGCACTCATCGCCAACCGCCACGCGTTTTCAACGCGCGCAAAAGCGCACCGATGCGAGCCCGATAATAGTGTTCGGCACGATTGGCCGGAATGATTGCGACGCTGTTCAAAAGTGCTTTTCCCGGAGAAACCACGTGACGTCGTCCACCGGAAAAACTGCGGGTCACGGTGGCTGCCTGAACCTTTGCTACGAACAAATGCTCGTCGCAAGGGCCAGGCATTTCACCAGCAAATGCGCGTTCAGACAACTTGGCGCGGTTGCCGCGCCAAGTGAGCTCTGTCAGTTCAAGCCTCTCAGGCCAGCAGTTGCGCCCAATTGATCGGCGCGCTTTCACCCAATGTGAAGCCTTTGCCGGTCAGCGCCAAATGCGCGCTGTAGGCCGGATCCTGGGCGAACGCGGTGCTCCATTTTTCGCGTAATGCCTCGAGCGCCTGCGGCGCTGACGGTTGCTCGCCTTGATGCAGAACCTGCACCAGCGGCGTCCACACCGTCACGTAACCGGCCTGACCGGCGCGCAGGCACAGGTCAACGTCGCTGAAACCTTGTGCAAACGCTTCGTCATCAAGACCGCCCAAGTCGTCGAACAATTCCTTGCGCACCATCAGGCACACCTTCGACACCGCAGAATAATTCTGCTCTACGGCCAGGCGTTGCAAGTACACGCTGGCGTCATGCTTTTCGCCGACGAAGGCTGAGCCGACCGCGCCATTGAACCCGAGAATCAGCCCGGCGCTGGAGATCTTGCCGTCGCGATTGACCAGTTTCGCCCCGACCACCCCGACTTCCGGGCGCTGCGCATGGTTGAGCAGCGACTCGATCCAGTTCGGGTTGACCACTTCGGCGTCGGCCGCCAGCAGCACCAGGTACTCGCCCTGCGCTTTCTCACTGGCGAAATTGCTCAACGCTACTTCGCTCATCGGTTGCTCGGCGTGCAGCAGGCGCACCTTGATGTTTTGCAACGCGCCAAGCCAGTCATCGACGGCCGCCGACTGGGCCGGATTGACCGCGATCAACACTTCGTAACGCAGGTAACGGGTTTTCAGCAGCAGCCCGTCGACGCAACGTTGCAGCGCGGCCAGATCATCCCCGGCCGGGACGATAATCGACACCAGTGGCCGCTCGGCGTGCCGGTAATCGATCTGATAAGTGCCCGGCAGTTGCGAGGTGATTTTGGCCTTGTAGCCGCGATTGCCGAGGTGCCGCAGCAATGCCAGTCGCTCGTGGGCGTTTTCTTCCAGCGCCGGCGCCTGGGTAATCAGCAGCGGTTCGTCGAGGTGCGCAAGGCCGCCGAGGCCACTGTGCTCGATGATGCGCAACAGCAAGTCGAATTCCAGGGCATTGCTGAAATCGGCCTGATAACCGCCCACTTCCAGCACCGCCTCACGACGAATCAACCAGTGCCGCGCCATCAGCGCCGGCAGGCTTTGCAACAGATCGAGGTTGAACCCCGGACGGAACACATCAACCAGTGCGCCATCTGCTTTGCGCTGGATTTCATCGGTGGCCACAGCGTCCAGACCGGTGACATTGAGCAATTCGAGACTGGCGCGCAGCAGCCCGCCAGGCGTGAACTCGTCGCCCGCCTGCGCCAGCAACAGCCAGTCGCACGGCGATTGGCCAGCGCTCTGGTTGAGCTTGTCGACGAAATTGCTTTGCGTCACCCGGACAAAGTGCAGGGTGTTTTGCGCAGTGGTCGCCGCTGGCGGCTCACCGGTGGTGAACACGACAATCTTGAACGCTTTGCAGTGACCTTCGACCAGGCTGTCGAGCGTGACCTGAACTTTTTCGATGTCGTTGTCGACATCCAGCAGAAAAATCCCGAACTGCGGGCCGCCGTCATGCGCCGCCAAGTGGCTGGCGATTTGCGCGGCCTGCTCGGCATCCGGCTGACGCGCGGCCAGCCAATCGAGCAAGCGACTGGAGTGCATGCGGTTGAAAACCGCGTGCGGATCCTTCGCCGACAGCGCTTCCAGACGCCCGGCCCACGCGGTCAGTTTTTCTGTCTCGTCATCCTCGCCGAACAATTGCGTCTGTTGCGCCAGGCGCTTGACCACCGCGCGGTTGAACACGTCCAGATCGTGGGCCTGCCACAAACGGTCGGCGACACTTTGCGGCGTATCGTTGTTGCGCGCGCGCAACAGATGCTCCTGGCGAGTCCACACGCCTTCCAGTCTTTCCAGCTGCACGCGCCCGGCAGGCATTGCGTGAATGAGGAATTCGATCTCGGTCAGCAGATCGAAAAACGGCTGATTGTAGAAAGGCATTTCAACGTATTGGCGTGGCCCGAAGTACCGCACCGGCTCGGGCAGTGCCTGGGTCCAGCACGACTCGAAAATCAATTCCATGGTCAGGCCGCGATTGGCGAGCAGGCTTTCGGCCATGGTCGCAAAACTGTCCAGCGCCAGCGCCTTACGTTGTGCCGGCTCGAGGTGCTCGACGCCATGCGGCAGCGAGGCGAGGAAGTCGGCGAACGACTCACGCGCGGCCACCGACTTGGCGTCGGTGTAGGTCAGCGCGCGATAGACGTCGGTGTCGTGGTCGGAGAAACCGTGGTTCATCTCCCGCACCGAGTACGGGATCGGCAAAATGCGCGCCTTGGCGTTCATCAACAGGAAGTAGGCGTGGCCGATTTCCTGCCATTCGAAACTGGTGCCTTGCGGCAATCTGGCGTACCAGTCCTTGACCACCGAAGTACGGCACACGCCATAAAACGGCGGGATGAACTGGTGCATGAAACCCTGCAGCCGCTGCCCGGCGTCCTCAGACAGATAGTCCTCGCAGACCTTTTTGTCGCGGCGGAAGTAATTGACGCTGCCGGCCAGCGCCAGGTACATCAGGCTGTAGCCGATGCACAGCGCGTAATCGTGATTGGCTTCGAGGAAGCTCACCGCTTCGCCCAGCGCACCGTGCAGCAAGAAATCATCGTCGGCGGCGAACACCATGTACGGGGTGGTCAATCGCTCGACGCCGAAGGTCAATTTGGACTGCAGGCCCCAATACGCGATCTGCGGCAAATGGTGATAATCGACCGCCGAAAAATCGCCCTCGGGACGTTCACTCGACGAATCCAGCACCATCACTTTGCAAGGCAGATTACGGTAGTACTGCAACGCCCGGCGCAGGAACACCGGGCGGTTGTGGGTGATCAACACCACCGTCAACAATTCACTCAGGGGCAGCGTCGGCTCGAAGGTTTGGGGAAGCGTACTTACAGTCATTTCGAGGTCTCAATAGTCACTGGAATGAAGCGCTGTCGACGGCGTGATAGACGTAGCGTCCACCGGTCATGCGCTTGATTTCTTCGAGGTAGTTAGAGTTCATCACAAACAGATGGGCGCCTTCGGGCAGGCCGTCGATCGCCTCTTGCGGCGACGACACGCGCACCCCGCTCAGCGGCAGATAACGGCCTTGTTTGGACGGGCTGATGTCGACCACATGCTCGACCGAGACCCCGGCGCGCTGCAGGGCCAGCGAATAAATCACGCCTTTGGACGAGGCGCCCCAGATGCCGGCGCCGTGACTGCCGCTGGCCTGAATGATCTGCACGGCTTTATCGATGCTGGCGGTAAAGTTGTCCGCCAGGCTGAGCAGTTGCGGCGGTTGCAGCGGTGTGCGGCGCAACGTCGACAGGTCGGCGACGATGTACAGGTACTGACCGCCAAACAGATGCCCGGCTTCATGTACGGTATCGAACAACCCGCGCAGGTCGGCGAGGCGGAAGTAATTCACGTGTTCGTAGAACACGTCGAACCAGGCGTTGTGCTCGACGATCCAGTCGAAGCACGGCACCTCGATATAGATTTGCCCACCGCGATTGGCGGCAGCGATATCGGCGAGAAAACTCACCGGGTCGCTGATGTGTTCCAGCACGTGGCGCAACACAATTGCGTCAGCATTGAGGCCCAATTCCTGAGTGAATGGCGCCTTGATCACTTCGCTGTTATCGCCCTCATAGGAAGGGTCGATCCCGGTAATCGCGTAGCCGAGCCCGCGCAGCATTTCGAGGAAATAGCCTTTGCCGCAGCCGACTTCGATCAGGCTTTTCCCCTTGAAATGTCGGGCAAGAATCGCCTCGACGTCATTCAGGTGCTGCTGGAATTGCACCGAATGCGCCTGTTCATTCTGATAGTCGGCGTCATAGCTGAGCTTGCTGGCGTCGAACGCCTGATTGAAGATCAGCCCGCTGTCACTGTCCTGCACCAACACGATGTCGGCGCTGCCCGAGGCGCGCGCCTGTTCGGCGCTGGCAAACGTGCGGTTCTGCAAGACCGGCAGGCCGCTGACACGATAGAGCTCATGCTGCATGTTGTTCTCCTGCCAATTGCGAAATCCGCTCGGCCACGCCCCAGAACGCCATCGGTTCGTGGGCGGAATAACCGTAGTGCCCGAGGTTGAGGGCGATATTTGCTTGACGTTCGGCCACGCGCTGCTCGACCAAAGCCCTGACGGACACCGGTTGACCGCTGCAGCAATTGATCACGCCGGCAACATCGCGACGAGCCACCAGCGCCGCGAGCATGGCGGCGGCCTGGCGGATTTCCAGGTAGTCGCGCAACTGGTCGCCCTCCGACATATTGAACTGCGCCTCACCGGCATCAATCGCGCGGTCGAGGCTGGCCAACAAACTGTTGGGGTTCTGCCCTTCGCCATGCAGATAAAACAACCGCGCCCACTGCAACGTGAACGGCTGCTGGCGCTGCAACGCCTCAAGAAACTGGCGCAAGGTGTGTTTGGCCAAGCCATAAGGCGTGTTCGGTTGCGGCGCAATGGCTTCGCTGAGCGGACCACTTTGCAGCCCGTATTCGAAGCAGGTGCCAGTGACCAGAACCTGGCTGACACCGGCCTCGATCACCCGCTTGAGGAACGCGTAATCGAGCGGCAAGTTGCGCTCGAAATGGAACAGCGCCTGATAGTTCGGCAGACCGCTCCAGGCCAGGTGCGCGATCACGTCGATGCCCTCGGCCAAGGCTGCGACGTCGAGGTTCGGGTCCTGAATATCGGCGGCAACGAATTCCACCTCGTCGAACCACGGCAAGGCTCGCGCCGCATCGAGGTCGCGCGACACCGCGCGGACCTTGAAACCTTTGCCGAGCAAAGCGCTGACCAGGTGCCGGCCGACAAAACCACTGGCGCCGGTGACCAGCACGTTCAATGCGCGAGCCGTCACAGCTCGACCCCGCGGAACGTGTCGTCGAGCAGCGGATGGCTGGCATCCTTGGCCGACAAGTTCTTGACGGGCAACGGCCAAGGGATCGCCAACGCCGGATCGTTCACTGACAACCCGGCTTCATGCGCCGGCGCGTAATCGGCGTCGGTCAGGTACAGCACTTCGGAATCGTCGGTCAGCGATTGAAACCCGTGGGCAAAACCCGCCGGGATCAGCAGGCTGCGGCCATCGTCGGCGCGCAACTCTTCGGCGTGCCATTGCAGATAGGTTGGCGACTGCGGGCGCAGGTCCACCACCACATCCCACACCGCGCCGCGCACGCAGGTAATCAACTTGGACTCGGCAAAACCGGCGTGCTGGTAATGCAATCCGCGCACGCTGCCCTGCTCGGCGGTCCGCGAATGGTTGATCTGGCGAATCGCGAACGGCCGGCCCTGCGCGGTCAGACTGGTCTGGCAAAACAATCGCGCAAAACGTCCGCGATCATCGCAGAAGACTTTTTGCTGGATCAGAAACAACCCTTCCAGTTTCAACGCATGGAGTGTCAGCTCGCTCATGACCGATCCTTGTAGAGATTCAATTGGTTCAGGGTGACTTCGCGCATGTCTTCGCCGTTCTGCCACGCCAGGTGCCAGTCGAGCGTCTGCGCCAGGCATTGCTGCAACGACCAGCGCGGTTGCCAGCCCAGTAGTTGTTTGGCGCGGCTGCTGTCCAGACGCAACAGGCCGGCTTCGTGCAATTCACTCGGCTCGATGCGCAAACCGCGTGCTTGCGGCCAGCGGTTGGCGAGCAGTTCGACCACTTCGCCGACGCTGCACATGTCCGCTTCGCTCGGGCCGAAGTTCCACGCGCCGGCGTATTGCGGGCCTTGTTCGTACAGGCCGGCCGCCAGTTGCAGGTAACCGGCCAATGGCTCCAGCGCGTGTTGCCACGGGCGCACCGCTTGCGGATAGCGCAGGGTCACCGGTTCGTCTGCCGACCATGCCTTGAGCACGTCCGGGATCAACCGCTCCGGGGCGAAATCGCCGCCGCCGAGGACATTGCCGGCACGGGCGGTGGCCAGTGCCAGACCGTGTTCTTCATAACGATCAGCGGCAAAAAACGAGGCGGCATACGACTGCGCGAGCAATTCGCAGCAGGCCTTGCTGCTGCTGTAAGGGTCGTGACCGCCGAGCGCTTCGTCCTCGCGGTACGGCCACAGCCATTCCTTGTTGGCGTAGACCTTGTCGGTGGTCACCAGCACGCAAGCGCGCACGCAACCGACCTGGCGGATCGCTTCGAGCAGGTTGAGCGTGCCCATGACGTTGCTCGAATATGTGCCCAACGGGTCGCGATAACCTTCGCGCACCAGCGGTTGCGCCGCCAGGTGCAGGACGATTTCCGGTTCGGTGTCGGCGATCAGTTCCAGCAAGGCGCCGAGGTCGCGCAGGTCGCCGCGCTGATCGTTGATGCCCTCGTGGGCTCGTGCCAGTTCAAACAGGCTCGGTTCGGTCGACGGATCGAGGGCAAAACCGCTGACTTCGGCGCCCAGGCTTTGCAGCCACAGGGTCAGCCAACTGCCCTTGAAACCGGTGTGCCCGGTGACCAGAACCCGTTTGCCGCGCCAGAATGCCGGGCTCAATCCCATTGCTTCCATGGGGCCTCCCCGCTCTGCCATAGCGCTTCGAGGTGGTTTTTGTCGCGCAGGGTGTCCATCGGATGCCAGAAGCCGTCGTGCTGGAAGGCTTGCAATTGCTGGTCCTGGGCCAGCGCGGCGAGCGGCTCGGCTTCCCACGACGTGTGATCGTCGGCAATGAACGGCAAGACCTTGGGCGACAGCACAAAGAAGCCGCCGTTGATCCATCCGCCGTCACCGCGAGGTTTTTCGGTGAAGCCCATTACCGAATCGCCGTCGCGCTCCAGCGCACCGTAACGTCCGGGTGGCTGAACAGCCGTGACGGTGGCGAGTTTGCCGTGGGCCAAATGGAAATCCACCAGCGCGCCGATGTTGATGTCGGAGACGCCATCGCCGTAGGTGAAGCAGAACGCTTGCTCGTCTTCGAGATAGCGCGAGGCACGGCGCAAACGGCCGCCGGTCATGGTCTCTTCGCCAGTGTCGATCAGCGTCACGCGCCATGGCTCGCTGTAGTTCTGGTGCACGTCCATGCGGTTGTTGCGCATGTCGAAGGTGACGTCGGAGGTGTGCAGGAAGTAGTTGGCGAAGAAGTCCTTGATCGCGTAGCCCTTGTAGCCGAGGCAAATCACGAAATCGTGGATTCCGTGCGCGGAGTACTGCTTCATGATGTGCCAGAGAATTGGCTTGCCGCCGATCTCGATCATCGGCTTGGGCTTGAGGTGCGACTCTTCACTGATGCGCGTGCCGAGACCACCCGCCAAAATAACTGCCTTCATCCGCTTCCCCTCTTGCTCGTCACAGGGCCCGGGCACGCTATTTCAAGCGTGTGCGGGCCATCTGGATAAAACGCTGAACGCCGCGCACGGCACCGCTGACAACGCCGTCAGTGCTCGTTTTATGGCGATATAAAGGGGGGCTTGCAGGAAACGCGCCAGCTCACGGCCAGGAAAACCTGTGGGAGCGAGGCTTGCCCGCGATGGCGTCCGATCAGTCGATACATCTATCGACTGGAACAACGCCATCGCGAGCAAGCTCGCTCCCACATTGATCGTGGTGAATCTGGATGGAGGCATCACCGCCAACTCCTGTAGGAGCGAGGCTTGCCCGCGAAGACGGTGGCACCTTCAACATCAGGTCAACTGATAAACCGCCATCGCGGGCAAGCCATGCTCCCACAGAGATCGTGGGGAATCTGGATGGAGGCATCACCGCCAACTCCTGTGGGAGCTAGGCTTGCCCGCGAAGACGGTGGCACATTCAACATCAGGTCAACTGATAAACCGCCATCGCGGGCAAGCCATGCTCCCACAGGTTTGGTTCAGTCGGCGAGCCAGCCGTTTTCCCAATAGCGCAAGTTGTCGCCGCGCAGCACGTAGTCGCGCATCACCACTTCGCGCAACTGATCGCCCATGCGGTAACTGGCATCCGGGTCAGCCAGGTGCATGCGGATCGCTTGCAGCCATTCATCGGTGGTGTTGGTCTTGATCCGCGTGCACGGCAGATAACCGCGATACGCCTCGGTGTCGCTGCAGATCACCGGGTAACCGCACGCGCCGTATTCGAGCAGGCGCAGGTTGCTTTTGCAGTCGTTGAAAACGTGGAATTCCAGCGGCGCCAGAGCCAGATCGAGGTTCAGGCTGGCCAGTTTCGCCGGGTACACGTCGAGGCCGATCACGCCGTGGAACTCATGCATGTACGGGCGCAAATCATCCGGGCACATGCCGAAAAACACCCAGTCGACCTCGTTCGCCAGCTCACGCACGACCTCGGCGATCACCGCCAGATCGCCATGGTGACTGGTGCCGCCGCCCCAGCCGACGCGCGGTTTTTTCGAAGTGCGGCGCTGGCTCGGCATGTCGCTCCACAGGTGTTTGGCGAGCATGTTCGGCACCACGCGGATGTCGTCGTGCATGTCCGACAACGCATTGCCGAGGGCTTCGGTAGACACCACGACGCGGTCGCACATGCCGATCGCCCGGCGCACCAGCTTCTCCATGTCGTCGCTGCCGGGCATGTTGCGAATGTGCGCATTGCGCTGGGGGACGTTGATCACGTAGTCATCCAGCTCGTAGATTCGCCGCGCGTTGGAATAGGTGCGAAACACCGGGATCTCGTTGATCAGCCCTTCGGAATAACGGCCCTGCAGAACGATCACGTCTGGCGACAGCCGTTCGATTTCGATAATCGAAGGACGGTTGTAGTAGATACGCCCGCGCACCCGGTCGGCGGCTTCGAGCTCGAGCAACGGCTGCGTCACGCGATAGTGGCCGATGGCTGAAGCGTTGGCCGGCAAGGCAAGAATCTTCGGCAGCGGCGATTTCGAAAAAGGGCTCCAGCCACTGCGCAAACCCGGCTCCAGGACAAAACTGACCCCGCCCCGGCCCTCCAGCGCCAGGTTGACGTTGTACGCCGGATCACGGGCGATCACCGGCAACCAGCGCTTGTAGAAAACCTCTTGCTCCTGATCACTGCGGGCCTGATCGGCGGTTTGCGGTGGTTGCGCGCCCAGCGCCAATTGTGCGTGCGGCGTCCAGACCACCAGATAACCTTGTTGGCCGATCCGCAGGCACAGGTCGACGTCGCTCAGCGACTGCGCCAGGTCTTGCTCGTCAAAACCGCCGACGGCAGCAAAAACCGCCTTGCGCAGCATCAGGCAATCACCGGCGACGGCGCTCGGGTTGTGCGCGGTTTGCAGGCGATACATGTAGCCTTTCGCATGCAGGGTCTCGCCGGCAAACGGCACGCCGGCCGGCCCATGCAGCCCCAGAATCAAACCGGCCTGCACCACTCGACCTTCCGGGTTGAACAGCTTGGCGCCGACGGCACCGACTTCCGGACGTTGCGCGTGGTTGAGCAACTCGGTCAGCCAATCACCCTGGGTGATCACTGCGTAAGGATTGAGCATCAGCACGTATTCGCCACGCGCCTGCGCCACGGCGAAATTGCCCACCGCCGCTGCATTGCCCTGCGGTGGATAGTCCTGCGACGGCCAGGCGATGACTCGAATCCGTTCGCTGCCCAATTGCGCCATGCCGTCGAACCAGATGCGCGCCTCCTCGCTCTGGCTGCCGTTGTCCACCAGCAGCAGCTCATATTCGCCGTAAGCGGTTTTTTCCAACAGGCTCTCGACGCAGCGTTGTACCGCCACCGTCTGGTCGGTGCTGACAATCACAATCGACACCAGCGGCCGAGCGACATGCAGATAATCGACGCGATTGAGCAACGTCGAACTGCCGTCGCGAATCTGGTGCGCAATGCCCAGGCGTTGCAGATGCGCTTGCAGCAACAACGGATTGGCTTCCATCACCTCGGGCAGCGACAACCATTGGGTCAAGTCGAACGCGGATTCCAGCAGCACTTCGGCAACGTGACCGATCGCCTGCGTACCGTCGGTTTCAACCAGTCGCCACAGCAGATCATGCGGGGCCAATTCACCGTGCCCGGAATCGAAACCGCCCAGCGCCAGGAAACGCTCGCATTCAAAGGCCAGCGCCCGACCGACGTACGGATAGCTGCGCATCAGATCGAGGTTGAAATCCGGCTTGAACACCGGGTCGGTCGACTCGCCCTGGAGCAATCCGCCTTCGTCGCCATACAGGCAGGCAAACGCCGGCGTCGTGGCGATGCGCTCGGCCATCACCAGCAGCGCCGGCGCCACCAGTCGATCACCGGCGCGCAGCAAATAAAACCAGTCAGCGCCGTCGAGCTGCGCCAGCACCTGGTTGATCTGCTGTTGCCAATCCTGTTGCAGCGGCAAGCGGAACACTCGCCCGTCCAGCGCGGCTTCGGTGCAGGTTGCGGACAGCACCAACGTCAGGTGAGGCGCGTAATCTTGCGCGGCCAGTGAGTCGAGGGTGACGTTCAGCGCGGAACGACTGCCATGCTCGTCAACAATGATCGGCACGATTTTCGGCACGCGCGGCCAGCCCGCCAAAGTGTCCGGCAATAGCTCGCGCTGGCAGTCGGTCAGCGTCCGGCAGGCCAGCCACTGCTCGTAGAGTTCGGCAAAACTTTCGCTGGCGATACCGACTTCCCAGATCTCGGTGGTCTGCTTGTTGCCCAGCGTGCGGTTCAGCGCCAGTTCTCCCCAGACTCGCGGGGTTTCGCCGAGGCGATCCAACGGCATATAACGTGCCCAGCCCGGCGCTGGCGGGGCCTCACCGCTGCGTGCCTGAATCATTTGCATCAGCCACAGGCGTTCGGTTTGCAGGGCATCCTTGATCGACTGCTGATTGCTCAGGCGCTCGGGATACAAGCGCTCGACGATCAGCACATGGTTGGACACGGCCACGTTGCCGCGCCGCAACAGGCAGACGTACAAGGCAAAATCGAGGCTGGCGACAAAACAGTGTCCGGGCTCGGTCAGCGCCGGCAACCACTGCAGCAGGTCGGCGCGACGGAACAGCGAGCTGCTGAAGCCGCCGAGAATGTTCACCGGAAACTTCTCGAAAATCGCCAGCAGGTCCTCACCCTTGAACACGCAGCTGGTTGGCGACAACGGCGTGTTTTCCAGACGCGACGGCAGCGGCGCGTCGTTGGCATCCCAGTACAGGCGCTGGGCCAGCGCGAGGTTGACGTCCGGGCTCTCGCTCAGCAGATGCGCCTGAACCTCGATACACGAGCCGAACAGCAAGTCATCGTCACACAGGAATTTGACGAATTCGCCCTGCGCCTGCGCCAGACACGCCTGCAGGTTGCCCACCAGCCCGAGCGTGCGCGGGTTGCGCACATAGCGCACCGGCACGCCGCTGTGCTCGCTGACCTGATCGACAACCGCGCGAATCTCGTCGCCGCGACTGTCATCACACACGATGATTTCGAGGTTGGCATAACCCTGACCGACGGCACTGCGCAGCGTGCGTTCGAAAAACCTCGGGTTGAAGGCAGGGATGACCAGGCTGACGAGGGGAAGTGGATTCACGGCGGGCTCACTGGCGGTGCGTGCCCGCTCCGGAAAGCGAGCCCATCAAACCGCTAAAAGACAATAAACAGGGAAGGCTCGGGCAATCGGGCGCCTTGGCGCCCGGTCACCGTCAGATCTTGTTGAACAAACCCAGCGAGGTGATTTTGCTGAAGGCCAGTTGCGCCGCTTGCAGCATGGTTTGCTGCAAGGTCAGGCGGGTCATGACTTCGGCAGGGTCGGAATCACGAATCGACGACTGGGTGGCGGTATTCGCCAGCGTCAGGCTTTCGTTGGTGGTCGTCTGGCTGTCCAGCGACTGCCCACGCGCACCGATCGAGGTGACCGCGGAGCCGAGTTGGTTGGCGGCGCTGTCGATGTTGCCCAGCCCGGCTTCCATCGCCCCTTGAAACTTCTGCTTGGCCACTGCATCGCCGTCAATCGGCGTGTTCAGCGCCGTGACCATTTTCCCCAGCGTGTCGAGCACGTTCTGCGTCTGATGGTTGTTCGACTGCGAGACAAACTGATCGCCGCCGGTTGGCGTGCCGTTCACCGCGAAGGTCACGCCGGCAGCGGTGGCGTTGTTGCCGACCATGGTGCCCGAGGAAACCGGTCGGCTGTCAGCGGTCACTGGCGCCGCGTACAGGTCGAAATCGGTGGCGCTGGTGAACTTCAGCACCGCTCCGCCCGCCGGGAAGGCTTTGTTGTAAGCCGCCTGATCGGTCACGGTGGAACTGGTGATCACTGCCGTCGAAACGTTGCCTGGGCTGCGCGAGGTGTTGAAGGTGTCCGGGGTCGCCGACAGCGTGAAGCTGTGACCGGCAATCACTGCGTCTGGGTTGGTGTCCCCAGCCTTGAGGTTGATGTTCAACTTCAGGTCGACACCGCGGAAACTGACTTGCTGATTCGCCCCGTTGCTGTTGCTGATCACGCCATTCTGGCTGGCTTCAGCGGTCACGTCGTTGCCCAGGGCATCGGTGATTTTCAGCTGGGTGCTGCTCAGGAAGCTGACGGTGTACGGCTCGCCACCGGCAAATTTGGCGTTGTAGGTGGCTGCGGTGCCAACCGACCCCTGCGACAGAACCACGCGACCATCATCCACCGCCGGCGCGGTCATGCTGGTTTGGGTGCGGCTGGTGTTGATGGTCTGCTGGAAGGCATCCCAACCGGTGGTGTTGGTGGCCACGGTCATGCCGTCGCCAATGCCCAGGTCGATGCTGCTCTGGTCACCGCTGTAGCTGAAGGTGCCGTCGGAGTTCGGCGAGTACGGCGGGGTGTCGGTTTTCGACCCGGCGAACAGGTAATTGCCGTTGGCGTCCTTGGAGTTCATCAGGCCCAGCACTTGTTGCTGGATCTGGCTGATCTCGGCGGCGTAGGCCTTGCGGTCAGCGTCGGTGGCGATGCCGTTGTTGGCGGCCAGACCGATTTCCTTGGCGCGCTGCAAGGCGCTGCCAATCGAGGTCAGGGTGGTTTCCTGAAGGCTCAAGGCGCTTTTGGTGGTGCTGATGTTGGTGGTGTATTGCTCAAGTGCGGCACTTTGCTGGCCCAGTTTGAGCAAACGACCGGCCCCCAGCGGATCATCGGCGGCGGTGTTGATGCGCGTCAGGCTGCTGGCTTCATTGCTGGTGGCGATCGCCTTGTTGAAGTTGCGCTGATAGTTGGCAGCGGTTGTTTCGTAATACTGGGCGGTAGAAATGCGCATGAATTACGACTCCTTAAAGGCTGTTGATCAGCACGCTGAAAGTTTCCTGCGCAGCTTTGATGATCTGCGAAGAGGCGGTGTAGTACTGCTGGTATTTCACCAGGTTGCCGGTTTCTTCATCCAGGTCGACCCCGGACAACGAATCACGCGCGCCTTTGGCCTGCGCCAGAATCGCCGTGGTGGCGGCGCTGTCGGACTTGCCTTGGGCAGCCTTGGTGCCAACGTTGGTGACCAGCTTGCTGTAGGCGTCAGTCAGGCTGATGCCCTTGCTCGCCGAACCGGTGTCTACCGTCTGTTTGGTTTGCAGGCCGACCAGCGCCTGAGCGTTGCGGTTATCCGAGGAGCCGGCGCCGGTCAGCGAAACGGTGAAGCTTTCGTTGGCTTTCGGCGTGCCGCCCACCGTGGTCTGCACGGTGAAGGTTTTCTGCGCCGGCGGCGTGCCGCCGTCCATGATCGGGTTGCCGCTGCCGTCGACCATGCCGATTTTCATGTTCACGGTATTGCTCTGCCCCGGAACAATCGTGCCGCTGCCCAGCGAATTGCCTTGGGCGTCGGTCAGTTGATAGGTCTGGCTGCCACCGCTGGCGGCAGCGAAGGTCAGCTTGACCGGCGTCGAGTTTTTCAGCGCCGCTTGCAACTCCGACTGCGACGCCGGGTTGTAGATATCGAATTTGGTGGTCAGCGTTGGCTGGGTGTAAGTGCCGCCATTGTTGGCGCTGGTGACGCCGCTCAACGGTGCGGCGGCAGCGATCTTTTTCGGGTCGCTCAAGACCGTCTGAATGCTGGTCGCGGCGCCACGGGTCGGGGTCACCTTGAAGCTGTCACCAGCACTCAGGGCGGCGCCGTTCAGCGACAGGCTGAAGCCGTCGATCACTGGCGCCGGGGTGGTCGTGGTGCTGAACGCGCCCATGTCGGTGCCGTCCGAGCGCTTGACCGAGTAGTTGGTCGCGCTGGTGAACGTCACCTGGTAATCGTTGGTGGTCAGCTTGCCGGTGTCCTTGATGGTCACATCGAGGTTGCCGGAACCGGCGCTGTTGTTCGCCCCGCCAATGCTGCGCTGGCTGATCAATGCGGCGCTGTTGATGTTGCTGAACAGCGGCGCGCCGAACTCGCCGTTCTTGTCGATGCCTTGCGCCTGCTGACTGTTGATCTGGTCAGCAACCACCAGGGCCACGCGCCCCAGCTCATTGAGCGAAGGGTCGAGCACTTCTTTGCGATACGTCAGCAGGCCACCGATCTCGCCACCGCTGATCACCGACGTAATGTCGATGGTGCTGGAGCCGCGATTCATCTGCAGGCCCATGCGCGTCGGATCGTCTTTGCTCGCGACGGTTTCCAGGGTGTTGGTGGTGTTGCCCATCACCAACGGCTGGCCGCTGCCAACATAGATGTCGTAGCTGCTGCCGCGCTCGACGACTTGTGCGCCGACCATCTGCGAGAGCTGACGCACCGCTTCGTTACGGGTGTCGAGCAGGTCGTTGGGTTGGCCGCCACTGGTGGAGATTTCGCCGATCTTCTGGTTCAGGTTGGCAATCGAAGTCGCCAGTTTGTTCACCTGCGCCGCCATGTCTGCGAGGCTGCCATTGATCGTGGCGTTCTGATCATTGAGCTGCTTGGCGATGGTGTTGAAACGGCTGGTCAACGCCTGCGCGCCGGTCAGCACCGACTGGCGCGACGTGTCGTCGGTGGCCGAGGTCGAAACGCCCTGCATCGAGGTGAAGAATTTCTGCAACACGCCGGTCAGGCCGGTGTTGGTGTCCGACAGCGAAGCATCCAGCGGCGTTGCCTGATTCAGGTACGCGGCCGATTCGCTGTTCAGCGAAGTAGCGGTTTGCAGCTGCGAATCGAGGTACGAGTTGTAGACGCGACGAACGTCCGCCAGGGTCGTGCCCGAGCCGATGAAAACGTTCCCGTACTGCTGCGAGGCTTTGGTGCCCTGCACGGTTTGCTGACGCGAATAACCGGCGGTGTCGACGTTGGCAATGTTGTTGCCCGTCACAGCTAAAGAGGATTGGCTCGCCGCCAGTCCCGACATCCCGATATTAAGCAAACTCATGGTTCAGACCTTATTCCTTGTGCCTTATAGAGGCGTAGTGGAAACGCCCGCCGCAGCGTAGTTTTGGTAACTCGTCATCTGCATGGCTATCTTCGAAATCTTGTTGGCGTAGTTCGGGTCGGTTGCGTAACCGGCCTTCTGCAACTCGCGTACAAACTGTTCTGGGTTATCGGCCGACTTCAGCACATCTTGATAACGATTGTTGCTTTGCAGCAATGTCACCAAGTCGTGGAAGCTGTCCTTGTAGGAGTCGTAGGAACGGAACTGCGCGGTCTCCTTGACCATCGCGCCATCCCTGAATTCGCTGGTGATCGCCCGCGCCGAATCGCCCTTCCAGCTAGTGCCGGCCTTGATCCCGAACAGGTTGTGACTGCTGCTGCCATCCTGGGCGCGCATGACCGATTTGCCCCAACCGGTTTCCAGCGCAGCCTGGGCCACCAGATAACGCGGATCGACGCCGATGCGCTCGGCGGCTTCCTTGGCCATCGGCAGCATGGTGGCGACAAATTCGTCGGCGGAACTGAAGGCTTTTTTCGCTGGCGCCAACGGAATCTGCGCCATCGCCCGACCGTAAACCTGCATGCGCCCATTCGAGGCGGTCGAGGTGTCGGTTTGCGCCGCCAGCCAGTCGCCGTTGTACAGCGGGCCGGCGCCGGTTGGCGTCGCCGCGCGTTCTGGCAACGGGGTTTGGTTGACGATGGCGTTGGCCGCATTGTTGGCCGTAGCGTTGGTCGCAATGTTGGCCGTGGCTGGCGTCGATGGCACCAGACCGGCGAGCAAACGATCGGCGAGTTTCGGCGGCAAAGCCAACCGACGCTGGTTGAGCAGCGCCACGTCGTTGCTGTGATCGCTGACCGCTTGCGAACCCTTGAGCGAGCGCGAGGCCCACAACGGACGCTCGCCATTGACCCGCGACAACGGCCCATTGGTAGCAATCGTGCCGGCGGCAATCGGCGTTTCCACCGCCGCTTTTTTCGCTTCTTCCTGCTTTTGTGCAGACAGGATCGCCGCTTCGCCGGGCGCCAGCGCTTTGTTCTTCGACATCTGCCGCATCAGCACGTCAGCCAGGCCGATACCGCCGCCCTCGCGGGACATGGAAACGGCCAACTGCTGGTCGTACATTTCCTGGTATTGCTTGGCCGCAGGCGTATTGAGCGGATTGTCCTGGCCCAGCGCATCGGTGGCCGAGCGCATGGACTTGAGCATTTCACCGAGGAACAGGGACTCGAATTCCTGCGCAACCTTGCGCATATTGCCGTCGCTGTTCTTGTCGCCGACCTTGAGCTGGTTCAGGCGATTGAGGTCCGAATAAGAACCCGAATCGCTATTGCTGACCGCCCCGCTCTTGCGCATGTCCATGGTTGCTGTCCTCAGATCACAATCAGGTCGGCTTGCAACGCGCCGGCCTGTTTCAGAGCTTCAAGGATCGCCATCAAGTCACCCGGCGCCGCGCCGACCTGGTTCACCGCACGCACGATTTCGTCGAGGGTGGTGCCCGGGCCGAACTTGAACATTGGCTTGGCTTCCTGCTCGGCGTTGACTCGCGAGCGTGGCACCACGGCAGTCTGACCGTTGGACAGAGGGCCGGGCTGGCTGACAATCGGGTCTTCGGTGATGGTCACGGTCAGGCTGCCGTGGGTCACGGCGGCCGGCGAAACCTTGACGTTCTGGCCGATAACGATGGTGCCGGTGCGCGAGTTGATAATGACTTTCGCCACCGCCTGACCCGGGTCGACTTCAAGGTTTTCGAGGATCGACAGATAGTCGACGCGCTGGCTCGGATCGAGCGGCGCGGTGACGCGGATAGAACCGCCGTCAATCGCCTGCGCCACGCCTGGGCCGAGCAGGTCGTTGATCTTGTCGACCACGCGTTTGGCGGTGGTGAAGTCGGAACGGTTGAGGTTCAAGGTCAGGCTGTTGCCCTGATTGAAACCGCTCGGCACCGAACGCTCGACCGAAGCACCGCCAGGAATACGCCCGGCCGAAGGCACGTTAACGGTGATTTTCGAACCGTCACGACCTTCCGCATCAAAGCCGCCAACGACCAGGTTGCCCTGAGCGATGGCGTAAACATTGCCGTCGATACCTTTGAGTGGCGTCAGCAGCAAAGTGCCGCCGCGCAGGCTCTTGGAGTTACCGATGGACGAAACGGTGATGTCGACTTGTTGACCCGGCTTGGCAAACGCCGGCAGGTCAGCGCTGATCGACACCGCAGCGACGTTCTTCAACTGCACGTTGCCCGAGCCCGGCGGCACTTTGATGCCGAACTGCGAGAGCATGTTGTTGAAGGTTTGCAGGGTAAACGGGGTTTGTGTCGTCTGGTCGCCGGTGCCGTTAAGCCCGACCACCAGGCCGTAACCAATCAATTGGTTGGTCCGAACCCCGGAAATGCTGGCGATGTCCTTCAGCCGTTCGGCGTGAGCACCGAAGGCTGCGGACAACAGGCAGGCGCCCAGCAACAGCTGTTTAAGATTCAACGTAGCCACCTAGAAAGGGAACAGCGGGCTGAGGAAGAAACGGTCGAACCAGCCTGGCTGACTCGCATCGGCAAACGCACCGGTGCCCGAATAGGTGATCCGTGCATCGGCGACGCGGGTCGACGACACGGTGTTGTCAGTGGCGATGTCATCAGCGCGCACCAGACCGGCAATGCGCACCAGCTCGTCGCCCGAGTTCAGGGTCATCCACTTCTCGCCGCGCACGGCAATGATGCCGTTGGGCAAGACGTCGGCGACGGTCACGGTGATCGAGCCGGTCAGGCTGTTGCTCTGCCCGGACTTGCTCGCGCCATTGGTGGCACGGTCGCCGCTATAGCCTGCGTCGAGGCTCAGGCTGCCGCTGCCGACCGGGTCGCTGGTACTCAAGCCGCCACCGAACAGCGACGACAGACCGATGCTGGTTTTGCTGGTCTTGTCGATCTGCGAGTTGGCGCCCTTGCTCGCCTGCGTGCGCTCGTTGAGGGTGATGGTGATGATGTCACCGACCCGGAACGCCTTGCGGTCGCTGTACAGGTTCTGTTCGAAACCGGCCTGGTAAATCGAGCCATTATTGGCCGCCGCCGGCAACGGCGTGCGTGGCAGCACCGGGGCGTAGTAAGGGTCATTGGGCTTTGGCGTCGGCGCGACGCAGCCCGCGAGTGCGACAACCCCACCCAGTGCCAGAACAGATACAAAGCGCTTCATGACCCTACCTCACGGTGTAGCTGGCGACGTTATGGTCGCCCCATAGACTTGATTACATGTTCTGCGTGACGAACGAGAGCATCTGGTCGGCGGTGGAGATCACCTTGGAGTTCATCTCGTAAGCGCGCTGAGTGGTGATCATGTTGACCATCTCTTCAACGGTGCTGACGTTGGACGTTTCCAGGGTGTTCTGCAGCGTCGTGCCGAACCCGTTGAGGCCCGGAGTGCCGACTTGCGGCGCGCCGCTGGCTGCGGTTTCCAGGAACAGGTTGTTGCCCACTGCTTGCAGACCGGCCGGGTTGATGAAGTCGGCGGTTTGCAGGTTGCCGATCACTTGCGAGGCAGCGTTGCCGGCAATGGTGATGGACACGGTGCCGTCACGACCGACCGTGAAGGTCTGGGCATTGTTGGGGATGACAATCGCCGGCTCCAGGGCAAAACCGCTGGCGTTCACCACTTGACCGTTGGAGTCGAGGTGGAAAGTGCCGTCACGGGTGTAGGACGTGGTGCCGTCCGGTTGCAGGATCTGGAAGAAACCGCGACCGTCGACCGCCATGTCCAGCGGGTTTTCGGTGGTTTGCAGGCTGCCGGCGGTGAAGTTTTTCTGCGTGCCGACGATGCGCACACCGGTACCCACTTGCAGACCCGACGGCAGTTCGCTGTCTTGGGTCGACTGGGCGCCTGGCTGGCGTTTGATCTGGTACAGCAAGTCCTGAAACTCGGCGCGATCACGTTTGAAACCCGTGGTCGATACGTTCGCCAGGTTGTTGGAAATGGTCGTCAGGTTAGTGTCCTGGGCGGACAGACCTGTTTTGGCAACCCATAGAGCCGGAAGCATTCGATTCTCCTCGTGCGCCTGTTTTACGGCGCGACGTTCTGATAATTAGGTGATCTGCAAGACCCGAGCCATGGCTTGGTCATCTTCTTTGGCGGTGTTCATCATCTTGATGTGCAGCTCGAATTGCTTGGACAAAGCCAACACCGAGGTCATTTCCTCGACGGCGTTGACGTTGCTCGACTCAAGGAACCCGGACACCAGTTTCACGCCGGCTTCGGCTGGCGCCGGCTGGCCGTCCTTGGTGTGGATCGAACCGTCGAGGCCCTTGGTCATGTTCTTCAGGTCCGGGTTGACCAGTTTGATCCGGTCGATTTCGGCCATCACGCGCGGACCTTCGCCCATCGAACGAATGCTGATGGTGCCGTCCTCGCCCACTTCGATTTTCTGCTCGGGCGGCACGGCAATCGGCCCGCCATTGCCCATCACCGGCATGCCGTTGCCGGCGCGCAAAACGCCGAGGGCGTCAATGTTGAGGCTGCCGGTGCGCACGTAGCTTTCGCCGCCACCGGGGGTTTGCACGGCGATCCAGCCATTGCCGCTCACGGCAACATCGAGGTCACGGCCGGTTTCCACCAGCGTGCCAGCGGAAAAGTCGGTGGCTGGGCGTTCGGTCATGGCATAGGCGCGCGCCGGAAAGCTGTCACCAAACACCGGCATCGAACGGGCCTGCTCGAGGTCCTTCTGAAAACCGTTGGTGGAGATGTTCGCCAGGTTGTTCGCATGAGCCTTCTGCGCCAGTGCATTCTGGCTGGCGCCGGTCATTGCCACATAAAGGTACTTGTCCACGCTCTATCCTCTGCATGCCGGACGTTTGCCGTCCACTGCTGTACTGCTGAGCCTTAAGCAATTTGCAGACCAACTTTCGTTTGACGGCGCGAAGCCCGGCAAACAAAGGACTTGCGGGGTTTTGCGGGGATTGGGGAAATGGATCGGAGACGAAAAACCGGCGGTGTTATGCCGCTAACGGCAAGAGTCGACCTCCAGGCCAACGCAAAACCCCGTGGGGTGGGGCTTGCCCCCGTTCGGCTGCGCAGCAGTCGCAATTGCGGGCGACGCGGTGAGTCTGGAAGGTTGCAGGGGGCTGCTGCGCATCCCGACAGGGGCAAGCCCCCTCGCCACACGCGCCAATCAGCCGGGTTCTTTGCCGACTTGATGCTCACGCAGTTTGTTGGCAATGGTGGTGTGCGAAACGCCCAAGCGCTTGCCCAGTTGACGACTGCTCGGGTGTTCGGAATACAAACGTTCCAGCACAGCTTTCTCGAAACGCCCGACAATCGCGTCGAGCCCGCCTTCCAGCGAGAAATCGCCAAGCGGCTGACGCACGCCGTAATCCGGCAAACGAATGTGCTCGGCTTTCACCGTCCCGCCCTCGCACAGCGAAACCGCCTGGAACAGCACGTTCTCCAATTGCCGCACGTTGCCCGGCCAATGGTAATGACTCAGCCGTTCCATCGCCGCCGGCGCCAGTTTCGGCAGCGGGCAACCAATCTGCCGACTGGCCTGATCGAGGAAGTGCTCGACCAGCGGCGTCAAACCGTCGAGGCATTCGCGCAGCGGCGGGATGTGCAGCGACAGCACGTTCAAGCGGTGATACAGATCCTGACGAAACTCGCCGCGCGCGCACAATTCGGAAAGGTCCACTTGCGTCGCGCAAATCACCCGCACGTCGAGGTACACCTCTTCATCACTGCCGACACGCCGGAAGCAGCCGTCCTGCAAGAAGCGCAGCAATTTCACCTGCAGGCGCGGGCTCATTTCGCCGACGCCATCGAGAAACAGCGTTCCGCCCGCGGTCAATTCCAGCAGCCCGAGCTTGCCCTCCGCGCGCGCGCCTTCGAACGCGCCGGGGCCATAACCGAACAATTCAGTCTCGGCCATGGATTCCGGCAACCCCGCGCAATTGAGCGCCATCAACGGCGATTGCCCGCGCGGACTGGCGAGGTGGCAGGCGCGCGCCAATAGCTCCTTGCCGGTGCCGGTTTCGCCCTCTATTAATAGCGGCGCATCCAGCGGCGCCATGCGCCGGGCCTCGCGCACCACGGCGGCCATGACTTTGGAGCTCTGGAAGATGCTGTCGAAGCCGCGCAGCTCTTGCTTGCGCACGTTGTAAATGCGCTCGCCGACGCGGTCGGCGCGGTGCAACGTCAACACCGCGCCAGCCATCGCTTCGCTGTCGTCGTGCTCCGATTGCAGCGGCGCGATGTCGGCCAGAAACACGTCGCCCTTCACTTTCACGCGCAGGCCGTTGATCCGCGACTTGTTGGCGCGCACCAGTTCCGGCAGATCAAAATCCTCGGCGTAACGCGACAACGGAATCCCCGGCACCTCGTCAACGCGCACGCCAAGCAACTGCGCCGCCGCACGGTTGGCCGCGACAATCGAGCCGCCCATGTCGATCGACAACACTGGAAACTCCAGCGCGCCGAGCAACGCATTGAGTTCCATGTGCCGGCGCTCGCTGGGCATCAGGCCTACACGCTTGACGCCGAAGACCCCGGCAATCGCTTCGAACTTTGCTCTTAGCGCCTGGAATTGAATGTTGATCAGGTTGGGGCAATGCAGGTAGATCGCGTTGCCATGCTCACCGCCGACCTCGCCGCGCGCGACGTTGATGCCGTATTCCACCAGCAGGTTGAGAATGTCGCGCAGGATGCCGATGCGGTTCTGGCAGTGGACTTTGATACGCATAAAAAAGGCCCGAAAAAGCGGTGAGTAAAGTAGATGCCGAACACCTATTCCTGTGGGAGCGAGCTTGCTCGCGATGGCGGCGGGTCATTCAATGTAAGGTTGTCTGACCCACCGTAATCGCGAGCAAGCTCGCTCCCACAAGGGTTTTGCAGCGCATTTCGGCGCACATTTCTGCCGAGCTGCTCAGTTAATCGTCAAGATTATGTGACACCCACCGGCCTTTTCAAACCGTAAAAACTCAATACCTGCGCACCACCCGCCAAATCGTAACGAAAACTTTACGAAATCCTCGGATTATTCCTACGCGCGACGCTGACCTGCTGCTGCATCCCGGCACGCCTTCGGGTATCTCTAAAGCCATCGCTGGACATAACAAAAACGAATTCCCCTAGCAGGAGAGCAGCATGAAGCAGACGCAATACGTGGCCCGCGAGCCCGATGCGCAAGGTTTTATCGACTACCCCGCCGAAGAACACGCGGTGTGGAACACGCTGATCACTCGTCAACTGAAAGTGATCGAAGGGCGTGCGTGCCAGGAATACCTGGACGGTATCGAAAAACTCGGTCTGCCCCACGACCGCATTCCGCAACTCGGCGAGATCAACAAAGTCCTCGGTGAAACCACCGGTTGGCAAGTCGCCCGCGTTCCGGCGCTGATCCCGTTCCAGACCTTTTTCGAATTGCTCGCCAACAAGCAGTTTCCGGTGGCGACGTTTATCCGTACCCGCGAAGAATTGGACTACCTGCAAGAGCCGGATATTTTCCACGAGATCTTTGGTCACTGCCCTTTGCTGACCAATCCGTGGTTTGCCGAATTTACCCACACCTACGGCAAACTTGGCCTACAGGCTTCCAAGGAAGAACGCGTTTACCTGGCGCGCCTGTACTGGATGACCATCGAGTTCGGCATGGTCGACACCCCGCAGGGCCAGCGCATCTATGGTGGCGGCATCCTGTCTTCACCCAAAGAAACTGTTTATTGCATGTCGGACGAACCCGAGCATCAGGCCTTCGATCCGCTGGAATGCATGCGCACGCCGTATCGCATCGACATCCTGCAACCGCTGTACTTTGTCCTGCCCAACCTCAAGCGTTTGTTCGACCTGGCCCACGAAGACATCATGGGTATGGTCCAGCAAGGCATGCAGTTGGGCTTGCACGCGCCGAAATTTCCGCCCAAGCCGAAAGCCGCCTGAGCGCAACCGACACTCGCGGTGTGCGCGCAAAACCAGTAACGTCTAACAAGAATCGAATCGGGAACCAGACCATGTCCACATTGAACCAAGCCCATTGCGAAGCCTGCCGCGCCGATGCCCCGCAAGTCAGCGACGAAGAACTGCCGGTACTGATCAAGCAGATCCCTGACTGGAACATCGAAGTTCGCGACAGCGTGATGCAACTGGAAAAAGTCTTCCTGTTCAAGAATTTCAAGCACGCCCTGGCGTTCACCAACGCCGTCGGCGAAATCTCCGAGGCTGAAGGTCACCACCCGGGTCTGCTGACCGAGTGGGGCAAAGTCACCGTGACCTGGTGGAGCCACTCGATCAAAGGCCTGCACCGCAATGACTTCATCATGGCCGCGCGCACTGACGAAGTGGCGAAAGACGCCGAGGGCCGCAAGTAATGCATTTCGACGCCATCGGCCGCGTCCCCGGCGACCCGATTCTGGGCCTGATGGAGGCCTACGCGCAGGACCCCAACCCGCGCAAGTTCGACTTGGGCGTGGGCGTTTATAAAGACTCCCAGGGCCTGACGCCGATTCCGCAAGCGGTGAAACTCGCCGAAGCGCGGCTGGTTGAGCGGCAGACCACCAAGACTTACATCGGTGGTCACGGCGACCCGGCGTTCGGCAAAGTCATGAACGAATTGGTGCTCGGCGCCGATTCGGCGCTGATCGCCGAACAACGTGCTGGCGTCACCCAGACCCCGGGCGGCACCGGCGCGTTGCGCTTGAGCGCTGACTTCATCGCGCAGATGCTGCCGGGCCGTGGCATCTGGTTGAGCAATCCGACCTGGCCGATCCACGAAACAATTTTCGCCACCGCCGGGCTCAAGGTCAGTCACTACCCGTACGTGGGCAGCGACAACCGTCTTGACGTCGAAGCGATGCTCGCCGCGCTGAACGAAGCGCCGAAGGGTGACGTGGTGTTGTTGCACGCCTGCTGCCACAACCCGACCGGTTTTGATCTGGCGCATGACGACTGGCGCCGGGTGCTTGAGGTGGTTCGCCGCCGCGAGCTGCTGCCGCTGATCGACTTTGCTTATCAAGGTTTCGGCGACGGTCTGGAACAGGACGCGTGGTCGACCCGGTTGTTCGTCGAAGCGTTGCCGGAAGTGCTGATCACCAGCTCCTGCTCGAAGAACTTCGGTTTGTACCGCGATCGCACCGGCGCGCTGATTGTCTGTGCGAAAAGCGCTGACAAGCTGCTCGATATCCGCAGCCAATTGGCCAACATCGCCCGCAACCTGTGGTCGACGCCACCGGATCACGGCGCAGCCGTGGTCGCGACAATCCTCGGCGACCCGGAACTGAAAAGCATCTGGGCCGACGAAGTGGAAACCATGCGTTTGCGCATCGCGCAGTTGCGCAGCGGTCTGGTTGAAGCGCTGGAACCGCACGGTTTGCGCGAGCGCTTCGCGCACATCGGCGTGCAGCGCGGGATGTTTTCCTATACCGGGCTGACGGCGGAGCAAGTCAAACAGCTGCGCGATCACCACAGCGTGTACATGGTCAACTCCGGCCGGGCCAACGTCGCCGGCATCGACGCGACCCGCCTGTCACTGCTGGCCGAAGCCATCGCCGAAGTCTGCAAGTAACTTCAGGCACACCCTATCCCCATGTGGGAGCGAGCTTGCTCGCGATGGCGGTTTATCAGCCACATTGATGTTGAATGTGTTGACGCTTTCGCGAACAAGCTCGCTCCCACACTGGTTTGCGCAACGGTCAAAAAATCTCGCCCCCTGCGGCCATTGGTCGCAGAAATTCGAGATAAAAGTCTGTTTGTCATTTTTCCTGCTGTATCCTGCCCAAGCTTTTTAAAAGCGCGGATCTACCAGATCTATCAACAGACTTTGCGAGGAGCGCGAACATGCACGAGATCCCTAATCTCCCCTTCCCAAGCCTGCACGAAACTGAGCAGACAGCCACGCAACAAGCCGGTGCCCAACAGCCCGAGACCCAGGAAGCCACTGACAGCCGCCAGGCTGACAGCGAAGACTGAAACACCTGCAATGCCAGACCGTGTGGAAAGCGCTAACATGCGCTTTCCACACCGCCTGAACCCCGAGCCCCGCGATGACCGACGAATCCACTCCTGCCCACGATGAAGCGCTGCAAGCCAGCGTGCTGATCGGCACCGCCGAGAAAATGATCGATATCTGGAATCGCCTCTCGCCGGAAAAACAAGCCACGCTGCTGGCGCGTTTCGGCAGCGAAGAAAATGCC
>NZ_MKGS01000193.1:0-26323 GCF_002836905.1 Pseudomonas sp. 43NM1
CAGGTAGCGCCGCCCCACCTCCCGGCTAAAACCCTATACAATGTGCGACTTTTAGCGATCCTCATTCCAAGGAGCCTTAGTGAGCACGTTGCCACCCTGCCCGAAATGCAATTCCGAATACACCTACGAAGACGGCGCACAGTTGATCTGCCCGGAGTGCGCCCACGAGTGGTCCGCCAGTGGCGAAGCTGAAGTGGCGTCCGATGACGCCGTGAAAAAGGATTCGGTGGGCAACGTCCTGCAGGACGGCGACACCATCACCGTGATCAAAGACCTCAAGGTCAAAGGCACATCGCTGGTGGTCAAGGTCGGCACCAAGGTCAAGAACATCCGCCTGTGCGATGGCGATCACGACATCGACTGCAAGATCGACGGCATCGGCCCGATGAAGCTCAAATCCGAGTTCGTCAGAAAAGTCTGATTCTGCTATCTGCCATCCCGCGCCCGGCGTGGGATGGTGCGTCACCCTCCCCGGCTCCGCCCCGCAATCCCTCGCAATAGCCAAGTGCCAGTCACTTTGACCTGACACAACCTTTTCCCGGAAAAAAACACAAACTGCCAATAGTCCCTTGCTATTTATTGAATAAGAATTATTCTCATTGAAACCAATCAATGGAGATGAGACTCATGACTTATTTGATCGATGCCTGGCTGGACCGCCCACACCCTTACCTCAGAATCCTGCATCGGGAAACCGGGGAAGTTTGTGCCGTGCTTGAAGAGGAAGCCTTGAACGAGTTGCAGGATCAGGGTGACCTGGACGTCAGCGGCTTGAGTTCCAGCGAGCCGGTGGTGCTCAAGGAACTGGTGCGCAATCTGTTTCTGTTCTGCTACGCCCGGGCATTGCGCCCGCACGGCGATCTGAATCACAAGATCGAATTATGAGTAACGCTGAAAACCCTGTAGGAGCGAGGCTTGCCCGCGAAGAGGCCATCACATTCAACATCATCGTTGACTGACACGCCGCCTTCGCGAGCAAGCTTCGCTCCTACAGGATCACGTTAATCACGCGATCGCAGGATCACGGGATCTTCGATTTACAGAACGTCGAGCAGCTCGACGTCGAACACCAGTACGCTGTGCGGCGGAATGCTGCCAACGCCTTGAGCGCCGTAAGCCAGTTCGCTCGGCACGTACAGACGCCATTTGCTGCCGGCATTCATCAGTTGCAAGGCTTCGGTCCAGCCAGCGATCACGCCGCCAACCGGGAATTCTGCAGGCTGGCCGCGCTCGTAGGAGCTGTCGAACACAGTGCCGTCGATCAGGGTGCCGTGGTAGTGAGTGCGCACTTGATCTTCACGGCTCGGCTTGGCGCCTTCACCCTGAGTCAGCACTTCAAATTGCAGGCCGGAAGCCAGGGTGGTGATGCCGTCACGCTTGGCGTTTTCCGCCAGGAAAGCCAGGCCTTCGCCAGCAGCCGCTTCAGCTTTGGCAGCTGCTTCGGCTTGCATGATCTCGCGGATCACTTTGAAGCTGGCGGACATTTCTTCCTGACCCACACGGCTCGGCTTGCCGGCGAATGCGTCGGTCAGGCCAGCCAGGATCGCGTCCAGGTTAACGCCCGGTGGCGGGTTGTCGCGCAGTTGGTCGCCCAACTGACGGCCGATGCCGTAGCTGACGCGGGTTTCGTCGGTGGACAGATTTACTTCGGACATGACACTGCTCCGCTGTGCGGACGGCCCTGGAACATGCCGTGCGTGCACAGCGCATCCCGGAACGCCCGGAACCAAAAGGGCGAGCAGACTAGCACAGATGCCCTGTCATGGATGAGCGCGCGTCAGCCCTGCCAGGCAGAACGCCAGGCAATCGGCACTTTCAGGCTTTCTTCGGCACTGGCGCCGAGCCCGCACATTTCGTCATGCACCGAGGTGTGCACCAGATTGAACGGCAGCTGGGGAAACGCATGCAGCACTTCGCGGGCATGCTCGACCGAACGCAGATGAAACGCTTTGCCACGTGGATCGTTCAACGGATACGCCATGCCGTGCATGCGCGCCTCCAGCAGATAAATTCCGCCTTCCAGCGAAATCAGGTTCAGCTCATCGACCTTGCCGGCGATGGCGTAGGCATTCAGCTCTTGCAGGTTCATGAAAGCACCTCGAGCAATGGCAGATCCGGGCCTTACAGGGATAAGCCCCGACACGAAAAAGCACAACCCTCAAACTGCACCGCCGGTCCGGTCGCCCCTCACCAAACCTGCTGTTTCACCTCAACCCGTAGGAGCGAGGCTTGCCCGCGAAGCCGTCGTCACATTCAACATAAATCGTGACAGACACACCACCTTCGCGGGCAAGCCTTGCTCCTACAGGACCCGGGTGATCAGTGCTTGGTCAACTTATCCAGATAACCCATCGCAAACGCCGACACCACGAACGTCATGTGAATGATCACGTACCACTTCAAGTGCTCGGGATCGACGTTTTTTGCGTCCATGAAAATCCGCAGCAAATGAATCGACGAGATCGCCACGATCGAGGCGGCGACTTTCATTTTCAGCGAGGACGAGTCCATGGTCCCCAGCCAGTGCAGCTTCTCTTTGTCTTCGTCGATGTCCAGTTGCGAGACGAAGTTCTCGTAGCCGGAGATCATCACCATCACCAGCAGGCCGCCGACCAGCGCCATGTCGATCAGCGACAGCAGCACCAGAATCAGGTCCGATTCGGCCATCGAGAAGACGTTGGGGATGACGTGGAAGACTTCCTGGAAAAACTTCAGCGCCAGCGCCAGCAAGCCCAGCGACAGGCCGAAGTAGATCGGCGCGAGCAACCAGCGGGAGGCGTACATTGCATTTTCGATAAAGCGTTCCATCGGATCTCACACAAGGGCTGGAAAATGGCGGCGAGTATACAACGCGCTGCCGGTGCCCAGAAGCATCCGGAAACCATCGATAAATCCGTAACCTGCGCGTATGTGACAAAGCTTTTCTGCTAGTGTCCAAACCATTCACAAGTCAGTGACACCGGACAGGAAGACAGGAAATGGATGTGCGATTGCCTTTTACGAGTGCCGGCGTGTGCCTGGCGTTGCTGCTCAGCGGTTGCTCACCCAGCGATGAAAAGCGCCAAGTCAGCCTTGACGAAAAAACCGCGCAGTTCGAAACGTCACTGAATGCCATTCAGGACCCGAAACTCAAAAACGCCATCGCCGAGTTGGGCGGCTCGCTGCTGTTGCTCGAACGCGCGCAGCTCAAACTCGACACCAAGCCGCTGCAAACCGAATACAGCGAAGACGTGCTGGCGGTGCTCAAGCACTACCCCAACCCGCAGGCGCTGGTCGACACCTACATCAACGGCTTGTTTGTGTTGCACAAAGATTCCAGCTCCGACTACCTGACCGATCTGCAACCGGTGTTCCCGTTCAACTTCAACATTCCCGACACGTTCCTGTTTCCCAATGGCCTGGAATGGCAATCGGTGACCCTGAGCGACAAACGCGTCATCGGTTTTCAACCGGAATGGTCGGAAACCGATCCCGGCATCCAGCTCAGTCCTTCGAGTTCGAACCTGACCAACCCCGAAGATTTGACCGTGACCTACCCGTTCATCGACGGCTTGGATGTCGACAACAAACAGCAGCCGCAACCGGTGAGCCTGCAAGGCAAGGTTGAAGTGGTGGCGCCGCGTCGGCTCTACAGTTTTGACCTGACGAAAAAGGACGTCGGACAGACGCGCAGCAACGACAACCTCAGCGTGAAGCTGCTCAAACTCGAGCCCAATTACGCCGAGATCGAATTCGCCAACAGCCTGCCAACGGCCGCCGAAGTCAGCGAGACGCCGCTCAACCCGCTGATCGTGCAGGCTCGCGACAGCACTGGGCAGTTCCTTTCGCGCTCGGGCTCGATCAACGAAACCGCTGCGCAAATCGCTTTTTATCAGAAACAACTGGCCAGGTTGCAGCAGGAAAAAACCTGGAGCGATTCGCTGGAAAAGCAGCTCGAGGACGATCAGCGAGCCTTCGAAAAGCAGCAGACGCGTAATTACTCCAAGGTGTATTTCAACGGCCCGATCGAGACGCTTGAGGTCAGCGTGCTGGACTTCTCCAGCGCCACAGTGACGCGCAAAGACCTCAACCTGCCGGTGCGCCGTTTCGAGCAAAACACCACGCAGAAAAACATTCAGCCGCTGGATCTGCCGGTGGTGGTGTATGACGACCAGGCCCCGGCGTGGCTCAAAGGCGCGACGCTCGACGAAGAACAGTTGAAGAAAAGCGTACGCATCAGCCAATCGGTGGACGACACGAGCGCCGCGCAGATCGAATTTGATCGCCCGCGCAGCTTCAACGAGGAAATGCTCGGCACTGCGTTGAAACCGGTTGACGGCCCGGTGAGCTTTTTTACCGAGGACGGCAGAGGCAAGCGTGATGAGCCGATCGAGTTACCGCTGGAGGCTTATCAGGTCGATCCGCTGCGCCGGACCATCACTTACGACCTGAATCTGTTTCCGGAAACCCCGGCCTACGCGGTGGGCTCGATGCCGCTGTTTCTGGCGACCGTGGCCAAGAAAAGCCTCGACGCGAAGCAGTTACCCGAAGGCCTGGAGCTCAAGGGCAACGCGTTGGTGGTTAATCAGAAACTGTTTCCAGCTGATGAGTGGCGTTTCTACGCCAAGGACGACAGCGGCAATTACCTGAAAGAGATTCTCGCCGTCAGCCACAACGCCAGCGCAGAAGGCCCGGTGCTGTTTGGCGTGCATTACTTCTATGGCCAGCCGACGCAACTGGAAAGCTATCAGCGAACCGACCTCGCCACCGTGCAATACGGGTTTGAGGTCAAACTCGACAAGACCGAACTGCCCAACCCGGTTCAGTGATTCGGCCGGGGCTAATGATCGGGTCGGGAGTCGAAACCACCCAGGCTGCGGCAGCGGCCGCCGTTGATTTCCCGCAGTTGGGCTTGCAGATGCAGGCACCAGATTTGCGGGTCGTCGGCGAGTTCGTAGCCGTGCAGCGTCAGGCTTTCAACGATGGTGTCGAGGATCGATTCAGCCGCGAACGGGCCATGAAACGGGCCTTGGGCCTTGATGGCCGAAGGTTGTTCACCGGCCATTCCGGCGGCGAAGAGTAAGGTCCACATGCCCGTATCGCCCGCCAATGGGCGGATGGCGCACTCGATACGGGTCACAAGGCCCAGGCATTGACGGGTGAGGCAGAGGTTGCGCGACATGGCGGCGACCCTCGGTAGATCCGGTATTCAGCCTCAGTGAAAAGGCTGTTTCGATCCTATGATTGCTGTCCTTATCCTTGAGCTGAGAATAGAAGAAAAGTTCGCTTCGCAAGCAAAGCGAGACCAGAAGGCGCCGAGCGGTCATTGTGTGAATATTGACGCCAGCGTGATGGCACTCTCGCAGCGAAATGTCGATTTTGCCAATGCACAAAAAACTGTAGGAGCGAGGCTTGCCCGCGAAGGCGGCGTGTCAGCCAACCTCAATGTCGGTTGGCAGATGGCCTTCGCGGGCAAGCCTCGCTCCTACGGGAGACATGGCTTAGATCACGCTGGTTTGGCTTCGACCAGTGCTTCCAGGGCCATTTCCTTTTCGGCTTCCTTGAGGTCTTCTTCGCTGATCATTTCCGCGATGGCTCGCAGGCGTTCCACCACCCGCGCATTGACGCTGCCCTCAGGGAATTGGCCATCAGCATCCGGCTCACCGGCCGGCTCGCCCACCAACAGGCTCAGCGCTTCATCCGCCTGACGCACGGCGTAGACATGGAACTGCCCCGCGCGCACTGCCGAGAGCACTTTTTCATCGAGCATCAGCGTTGCCACGTTGGCCTGCGGAATGATCGCGCCCTGCTCGCCGGTCAGCCCGCGCGCTTCGCAGAGGCGGAAGAAGCCTTCGATCTTCTCGTTGACCCCACCCACCGCTTGCACTTCGCCGAACTGGTTGATCGAGCCGGTGATCGCGAAACACTGCTTGAGCGGCGTCTTCGACAACGCCGAAATCAGCGTGCAGGCCTCGCCCAGCGACGCACTGTCGCCGTCCACGTAACCGTAGGATTGCTCGAGGGCGATGCTCGCGGAAATCGCCAGCGGGAATTCCTGCGCGTAACGGCTGCCCAGGTAACCGGTCAGGATCATCACGCCTTTGGAGTGAATCGGCTGGCCAAGGTTGACCTCACGTTCGATGTCGACAATGCCGCTACCGCCCGGATACACCGTGGCGGAAATCCGCGCCGGCACGCCGAATGCCGAATCACCGACCTCCAGCACCGTCAGCCCGTTGCACTTGCCGACCGCTGCGCCATCGGTGTCGATCAGGATGATCCCCGCCAGCATGTCGTCGAGAATCCGCGCCGAAACGCGCCCGGTACGGGTTGCCTTGGCTTTGAGCGCACGCTCGATGTGCCCGGCGTCGGTCATTTCGTCGCTCGCCAGATGGCGGATGAAATCGGCCTCGCTGACCAGTTGAAACAGATCGCCGATCCGCGCCGACAAACGTCCCTGATGCTCGGCCAGCCGCGCGCTGTAAGTCGCCAGACGCGCCACCGCATCGGCCGTCAGCGGCGCCATGCCTTCTTCAGAGGTGCGGGTTTTCAGCAACTGGGCGAACTGCTCCAGGCTTTCGTCGACCATCGGGATGTCTTCGTCGAAGTCGACGAGGACACGAAACATTTCCTGGAAGTCCGGATCGAGGTCCTGCAGCGTGTAGTACAGCTGCCGCGCGCCGATGATGATGACTTTGACCTGCAACGGAATGTGTTGCGGGGTCAGCGTCACCGTGGCCAGACGACCGAGTTCACCGAGCGGCGATTCCATTTTCAGTTTGCGCGATTGCAGGGCGCGCTTCAGCGCGTCCCACACGAACGGCTCACTGAGCATTTTTTCCGCTTCAAGAATCAGGAAACCGCCATTCGCGCGATGCAGCGCACCCGGACGCAACTGCCGATAGGTCGTGTACAACGCGCCTTGATCGGTGCTGTATTCGATGCGCCCGAACAGGTTTTCGTAGGTCGGGTGCGGCTCGAACACCACCGGCGCACCGCCGCTGGCGGAATGCCCGACCACCAGGCTTGGCGCGTATTGCTCTTCGAGCATTTTGCGCGCGACCGCGTCAGTCTTGCTGTCGTCGACCAGTTGCTCGACCACGGTTTTCAACAGGTAAACCTGCATCGCTTGCAAGTAACCGCACACTGCCGCGTTCTCGGCGTACTTCTCCGACAACGGCGCCAGCAACGGCTGCAATGCCAAAGTGATGGTTTCTTCGTTGAGTTGGCGCAACTGATTGCTCGACTCGCGCTTCCATTGCGGCAGGCTCGCGAGTTCTTCGTTGAGGCGTTCTTCGAGACCGGAAATGTCGTCGTGAAAACGCTCGCGATCGGCTTCCGGCAATTGCGCGAATTCCGCTTCGTCCAGCGCCTTGCCCTCGCTCATCGGCGTGAACGCGATATTGCTGGCGTCGCGGTACAGCGCGACTTCCTTCTCCAGCGCCAGGCGCTCGATGATGTCCAGGGCCTTGTCGTAGCGCTGGTTGAAGGCGCGGTCGATGGCACTTTTCTTTTGCTGGTAGGACGGATGCTCGAACACCGCCGGAAAAGTCGCCAGCAGGTTGTCGATCAAACCGTTGATGTCGCTGATAAACGCCCCGGCGGTGCCCGATGGCAACTCCAGTGCGCGCGGCTCGCGCGGTTCATCGAAATTATTGACGTAGACCCAATCGGCCGGGGTCTGCAGGCGTTTGCCTTCGGCTTTGAGGTAGCGTTTGACGAACGAAAACCGGCCGGTGCCGGGCTCGCCCATGACAAACACGTTGTAACCGGGGCGTGGCATGGCCACACCGAACTGCAAGGCTTCGACCGCACGTTCCTGGCCAAGCACACCGCGGAAGGGCTCCAATTCATTGGTGGTAGAGAAGCTGAACTGTTCAGCGGAAAACGGACGGGTCAGCGCTTCGGGCGCTAGACGCAAGCTGGCAGCAACAGGATCAGGCATCGGGCTTCCTTACATCAGGCGGGGCAGATAGCGGCATTCTGGCGCTGCCCATACCCGACTGGCAAGGCGCGCCTCAAGCCAAAGCATAGACAAACCGCCATGCCCACGCGGGGCGGGGGCAAAACATTGTTTTACAGCGAATGTTTTGGAAAAAATCACGGAACCCTTGGAACGTGCCTAAACTCCAAATTGCGCGGCTGGAACTAATAACCGGCTCACTGGCGTCGCAAGGCGCCAAACCCCTTGTCCATTGGTATGCACATAAAGAGAACAAAGCTATGAAACGGATTCTTCTCGGTACTCTCTTCACCGTTGTTTCCCTCAATGCCATGGCTCAGGCGCCAGGCGGCCCTGATTGTGGTTGGGGCAACATGCTGTTCGAAGGACAGCGCGGCACCCCGGCTCACTTCCTCGCATCCACCACCAACGGCACGTCCGGTAACGCAACATTTGGTATGACTTCCGGCACCAACGGTTGCTCCACTAACGCGTCGCTGACCTATGGCGGCAAATCCTGGATTGCCATGAATGGCATGATGAACGAGCTGTCCGAAGACATGGCTAAAGGTCAGGGCGAAGCGCTGACTACTTACGCCGTGGTACTGGGCGTGGCGCCGGAAGACCGTGCGCATTTCGCCGCTGTGACTCACGAGCACTTCCAGCAGATCTTCAGCAAGGCTGACGTGACCGCGGACGACGTGCATACCAACACTCTGGCTATCCTGAAGAGCGATCCTCGTCTGGCCAAGTACGCCACTCAAGCATAAGCTCGCGTCACCCCGCTCCTTCGGGAGCGGGTTTTGTTTTTTGGACCTGCCCTCATTGGGTCTTTATTACTTCCAACCAAGTTGCCCACTATGCTCAAACGCCTTGCCTGGCTGGCGCTCTGTGTCTGCGCCCCGCTGTCCGCCGCGCCACACATCGACGATCAACGTTTGCAGCAACTGGCCAACGACCCTTTCTGGATTTCCCTGGGTCATTACGAAACCGCCAAGCTCGGCGGCTGGCGCAGCTATGTCAGCAAAAAAAAATTCTTCCTCGCCAGCGACGGCAACGAACACCCGGACCGTGAACTGGCGGCCACCGTGCAGGCGCTGTACGCCCCGGCGAGCGCTGGCGAGCAACATGCGCAATGTGTCTACCCCGCGCGTACCCGCTGGCTCAAAGCGCAACTGAACCTGACCGATCTGCCGGCGCCGCAGTGCAGCGAGTTCAAGCAATGGTTCAAGGATGTCGCGCCGCACAGCGCGGTGATGATCTTCCCGGCGGCGTACCTCAACAGCCCATCGTCGATGTTCGGCCACACGCTGCTGCGCATCGATCAGGCGAACGTGCAAAGCGACAAGACAACCCTGCTCAGCTACGCGATCAACTTCGGTGCCTACATCGAAGGTTCGGACAACAGCATTCTCTACGCCTGGAAAGGCTTGATGGGCGGCTATCCGGGGCTGTTCGCGCTGGTGCCGTATCAGGAAAAACTCTCGGAATACCGCAGCCTCGAAAACCGTGACCTGTGGGAATACCGGCTGAACCTGACCCAGCAAGAGACCGAGCGAATGGTCGAGCACGTCTGGGAGCTCAAGCAGATTCAGTTCGACTACTTTTTCTTCGACGAAAACTGCTCCTACCGTTTGCTCGAATTGCTCCAGGTGGCGCGGCCGAGCCTGCGCCTGACCGAACAATTCCCGCTGACGGCGATCCCGACCGACACCGTGAAAGCGGTGAAAGAGGCCGGTTTGGTCGAGTCGATCGAATATCGGCCGTCCCGCGAGCGCGAACTCCTGAGCCGCGCCGAGCCGTTGTCCAGCGAAGAACAGGATTGGGTGTTGAAGGTCAGCGCCGATCAAAAAGTGTTGCAGGATCCAGCGTTCAAGGCGCAAGCGAAAGATCGCCAGGCGTTGATGATCGATGCCGCGTATCGCCTCGAACGCTACCGCGCCAACGGCCAGGAACGCGATCCGCAACGCGCTCAGCGCAGTTTCGAATTGCTCCGCGCGATCAACCAGAACCCGCCGCCGGAACTCGATATCGAACGCCCGGGTTTGCCCGAGGATGGACACGAATCGCGCACCTGGCAGGCCGGGCTCGGCACCCGTGGCGACAAGGCGTTTGGTGAATACGGCTTGCGCATGGCGTATCACGATCTGAATGACAACGCCGAGAGCTTTCCGCTGGGCGCGCAGATTGAAATCCTGCAAATGAAGCTGCGTCAGTACGAAGGCAATCACTGGCAATTGCAGCAACTGGACCTGGCGACGATTCGCTCGCTGACACCGCGTAACGAGCTGTTGCAGCCGTTGTCGTGGCAAGTCACTGGCGGTCTTGAGCGCGTGCCGGGCAAACATGACGACGAAACCCTGGTCAGCCACGTCAATGGCGGTGGCGGCGGCACCTGGCAACTGGGCGAGGATGTGCTCGGGTTTGCCTTGGGCACGGTGCGCGTCGAGCACAACAATGATTTCGCCGAGTTCATTTCGCCAGCCGCCGGGTTCAATAGCGGCGTGTTGTGGAAAAACCCTCTGGGCAATTTCAGTCTGGAAACCAAAGGTGATTTCTTCACCAACGGCGAAGTGCGTCGCAGCATCAGCCTGAACCAGCAATGGGAATTGTCGCGCAACGTCGGTCTGCGCCTCAGTGCGCAACGCGAATTCAGCCACCTCGCCTCCCCCGAGAACGAAGTGATGCTCGAAGTGAAGTGGTATCACTATTGATCAGACATACCATCATCCCTGTGGGAGCGAGCTTGCTCGCGATGGCGGCCTAACAGACAACATGGATGTTGAATGTTATTGCCTCATCGCCAGCAAGCTCGCTCCCACAAGGTTGCGATCATTTGACCTTTCTTTCACTCCGCGCTGACAAATCCGCTTCTAGACTCTTCACATAGGCCGACCATCGGCCGGGAGTCCAGGATGTGGCGTTTAGCGAGTGTGCTGGGATTGCTGCTGTTGTGCGCGGGTTGTCAGTCGACCCACGAAGATCTGATCGCCAGAGGTTACCCGCCGGCGTTCGCCGATGGTTTCGATGACGGTTGCACCAGTGGCCGTCAGGCCGCCGGGGCGATCACCGGGGAATTTCGCAAGAACGTGCCGCGTTACCTCAAGGACAGCCAATACGCCGAGGGCTGGGGCGATGGCTTCCGGCAGTGTCAGGCAATGCTGCAAAACCAGGATCGCGAGGAATACCGCAGCCGTCATTGGGATGATCGCGAAAAAGCCTGGCAGCAGCAGAAAGATCAGGACACCGCGCGGGCCTTGCGCTCGCCATAGTCGCTGGCAGACATCCATCGAAACTATTGCACTGCGACCATGGACCAAACCCTATACCGGGAGAAAATCATGAGTCGTGCTTTCGTCAATGAAGATAACGCCGCTGCACAAGCCGATCAGCCAGTCGAACGGCAGGTCAGCGCGCAGCCCAATTACGTCACCCCGGCAGGCCTCGCGCAGTTGCAAGCGAAGGTTGCCGAACTGCAAAAGCTGCACAGCGAACAATCGGCCAAAGGTGAGCAATCAGACAAACAGCGTCTGGCCGACCTTGAACGGGATTTGCGGTATTTCAACCAGCGCCTGCTCAGCGCGCAAGTGGTGACCAGCGCCAGCTCGACGCAGAAAGTGCAGATCGGCAGCCGCGTGACGTTCGCCGATGAACACGACGCCGAGCACACCGTGCAACTGGTCGGCGAAGATCAGGCGGACGCGCCGGCGGGGCTGATCAATTGGGGTTCACCGCTGGGCCGGGCGTTGCTCGGGGCGCAACTCGGTGACGAGGTGCTGTGGCAACGTCCGGCCGGTGATCAATCGATTGAAGTGATCCGCATCGAACCGGCTTAAACCACGCCTTGGGCGAGCATGGCGTCGGCGACTTTGACGAAACCGGCGATGTTCGCTCCTTTGACGTAATTGACCCGGCCATTCTCTTCGCCGTAATGCACGCACGCATGGTGGATCGACTGCATGATCGCGTGGAGTTTGCTGTCCACTTCGCCACCGGTCCACAGCAAGCGCATGGCGTTTTGCGACATCTCCAACCCGCTCACAGCGACGCCGCCAGCGTTGGACGCCTTGCCCGGCGCGAAGAGAATGCCCGCCTCGATGAACAGGTCGACGGCGTCCAGCGTGGTCGGCATGTTCGCGCCTTCCGCAACGCAGATGCAGCCATTGCGCAACAACGTGCGAGCGGCCTCGGCGTCCAGCTCATTCTGAGTCGCGCACGGCAGCGCGATGTCGCAGGGCAACGACCACGGATGCACGCCGGCCTTGAACTCCAGGCCAAAGCGCGCGGCCACTTCACTGATGCGCCCGCGCTGAACATTTTTCAGTTCCAGCACCGCCAGCCATTGCTCCTCCGTGAGGCCGCTTTCGCAATACAGCGTGCCTTCGGAGTCGGACAACGAAATCACCTTACCGCCCAAATCCATGACCTTGCGCGCGGCGTATTGCGCGACGTTGCCGGAGCCGGAGATGGCCACGCGCTTGCCTTCAACCGTCTGGCCGCTGCGCTTGAGCATTTCCTCGGCGAAATACACGCAACCGAAACCGGTGGCTTCCGGGCGAATCAGACTGCCGCCATAGCTCGGGCCTTTGCCGGTGAGCACGCTGGTGAACTGGTTGCTCAGGCGTTTGTATTGGCCGAAGAGGAAACCGATCTCGCGCGCGCCGACGCCGATATCGCCCGCCGGGACGTCTACGTCGGCGCCGATGTGGCGGTACAACTCGCTCATGAAGGCTTGGCAGAAACGCATGACTTCGGCGTCACTTTTGCCTTTGGGGTCGAAGTCCGCGCCGCCCTTGCCGCCGCCCATTGGCAGTGAAGTCAGCGAGTTTTTGAAAGTTTGTTCGAAGGCGAGGAATTTCAGCACGCCCATGTTCACCGAAGGATGGAAACGCAAACCGCCCTTGTACGGGCCGATGGCGCTGTTCATCTGGATACGGAAGCCGCGATTGACCTGCACTTTGCCGTGATCATCGACCCACGAAACCCGAAACACGATCGCCCGCTCCGGCTCACAGATACGTTCGAGAATGCCGGACGTCAGGTAATGCGGATTGGCTTCAAGAAACGGCCACAAACTGCGCAGGACTTCTTCAACGGCCTGGTGAAATTCAGGCTGGTCCGGGTCACGTTTTTTCAGGCGGGCGAGGAAGGATTCAACGGATTCGATCATGGAAAAGTCTCGGCAAATTTATTGTCGTTGGAAGAGATTGGCCCGGACTTTAGCAAACGAATTGCGCACAGGAACAGCGCAAAGTGTCGCGCTTATGAAATTAAATGGTGCACAGGATATAAATCTGCTGGGGATTTGGGTGTTTTGTGCACCTGAATGGGGACTGCGGCATGGAGATTTGCACCGGCCATTAAATTGCTTTCGCGGGCAAGCCTCGCTCCTACAGAAGACCGCGTTGCTCTTATAGGAGCGAGGCTTGCCCGCGAAGGCCAAGCCACGATTTATCAAAAATAACGCGCAAAAAAAAACGGAACCCGAAGGCTCCGTTTTTTCATCCAACCAACCGGCTATCAGGCCAGTTTCTTGTGCCGTACACGATGCGGCTGGGAAGCCGCTTCGCCGAGGCGTTTCTTGCGATCGGCTTCGTATTCGGTGTAGTTGCCTTCGAAGAAGATCGCTTGCGAATCGTCTTCGTAGGCCAGGATGTGCGTCGCCACGCGGTCAAGGAACCACCGATCGTGAGAGATCACAATGGCGGCGCCAGGGAAGTCCAGCAGGGCTTCTTCGAGCGAACGCAGGGTTTCCACGTCGAGGTCGTTGGACGGTTCGTCGAGCAGCAGGACGTTGCCACCCTCCTTCAGCGTCAGCGCCAGGTGCAAGCGACCGCGCTCACCACCGGACAGGTCCTTGACGAACTTCTGCTGGTCGCCGCCCTTGAAGTTGAAGCGACCGACGTAGGTGCGCGACGGAATCTCGTAGTTGCCGATGCGGATCTGATCCGAACCGTCGGAGATTTGCTGGAACACCGTCTTGCTGCCGTCGAGGTCGTCGCGGCTCTGATCAACACAGGCCAGTTGCACGGTTTCGCCGACTTCGATGCTGCCCGAATCCGGTTGTTCCTTGCCCATCAACATGCGGAACAGCGTCGATTTACCCGCGCCGTTACCACCGATCACGCCGACGATCGCGCCTTTAGGCATGGAGAACGACAGGTTGTCGATCAACACGCGATCGCCGTAACCCTTGGAAACGTTCTTGAACTCGATGACCTTGTCACCCAGGCGCGGACCGGCCGGGATGTAGATCTCGTTGGTTTCGCTGCGCTTCTGGAATTCCTGCGATTGCATTTCTTCGAAGCGTTGCAGACGTGCCTTGGATTTCGACTGGCGGGCCTTCGCGCCTTTGCGCACCCACTCCAGTTCTTCCTTCATGGCTTTTTCGTGAGCCGACTGCTGCTTGGATTCGGCCGCCAGACGATCGGACTTGGCTTCAAGCCAACCCGAATAGTTGCCCTCGTAAGGGATACCGGCGCCACGGTCGAGCTCGAGAATCCAGCCCGCGACGTTGTCGAGGAAGTAACGGTCGTGCGTGATCGCAACCACAGTGCCCGGGAAATCGTGCAGGAAGTGCTCAAGCCAGGCGACGGAATCTGCGTCCAAGTGGTTGGTCGGTTCGTCGAGCAGCAGCATGTCCGGGGCGGACAGCAGCAAGCGGCACAGGGCCACACGACGCTTTTCACCACCGGAAAGGAATTCGACCTTGGCGTCCCACGCCGGCAGACGCAGCGCATCGGCGGCGACTTCCAGTTGGCGATCGAGGTTGTGACCGTCGCTGGCCTGCAGGATGGCTTCGAGCTTGGCTTGTTCAGCGGCCAGTTTGTCGAAGTCGGCATCTTCATCGGCGTAGGCCGCGTAGACCTCGTCCAGGCGTGCCTGGGCGTTCTTGATCACGCTGACCGCTTCTTCGACCACTTCACGAACAGTTTTGGTCGGATCGAGAATCGGTTCCTGTGGCAGGTAGCCGATGTTCAGCTCCGGCATCGGACGGGCTTCGCCCTCGAACTCGGTGTCGACGCCGGCCATGATTTTCAGCAGCGTGGACTTGCCCGAACCGTTGAGGCCGAGCACGCCGATTTTGGCGCCGGGGAAGAAGGACAGCGAAATGTTTTTCAGGATTTCCCGCTTCGGCGGAACAACTTTGCCCAGCCGATGCATGGTGAAGACGTATTGAGCCATGGAGAACCTTGGGTCAGTGACAGATGAATGATTGGAGCGCAGGCGATGCCTGGGCCAGACCGTGCGCGGCGTCCGCCTGATAAGGACCAATGCGTGCGCGCTGAAAAAGCCTGAGTTTAGGAGCTGGAACGCTCCCGCGTAACCGGCAAAGCTACCTGAATGACCGATGGCAGTCCAGCCATGCGGGGCTGGCACTTCGCCACAACTCAAGGCATGCTAGCCGCCCTTCGGGCGTCCGGCTTATAGTGCACGTCGCGCCAGTCCAGCCAAACCGCAGGATTCCAGTTTGTCGAACGTCACGCCGCCTCTTTCCAACCGCACACCTGCTGCGGCGCTTGGCCCTCCCCTGCGCGGAACGCTGAAGGGCGCCTTGGCGACCCTCGTGCTATTGCTGCTCGCGTTGCTGTTCTGGCAACTGCTCGATCAATTGCGCGAAACCCAGAAAAACCAGCGCCAGTACACCATCGACTACACCGCCGACCTCGCCGCGCAAGTCAGCCTGAACATGGCGCTGAACGCGCAGATCGCCTTGAACCTGCTGCCGATCGTCGAGCAACCGCAAACCGCCGACGAACAACAAGCCCTCTTGCGCCGGCTGCAACAGTCGCTGCCGGAATTGCGCAGCCTCGCGTTGCTCAGCCCCTCCGGGAAAATCCTCAGCGACAGCGCCGCCGACAGCCGCGACGCCGATTACCTCAGCGAACTGGTGCGTCGCAGCCGCGCGCAAGCGCATTACTTCAGCAACGCCGATGACGGTTCGGTGGTGCATTTGCTGCTGCATCAGGCCAGCGGCAGCAGTCGCGGTTATTGGGCGTTGCGCCTGACGCCGACGTTTTTCTCGTCGCTGACCAAGCAGGGCGAATCCGGGATCCGCCCGTTGTGGCTGGTGGAAAACCGCCTCAATCAACAAATCATCAGCCGCGACCAAGCCATGCCCGCCGCCCTCACGACCGGCAAGCCTGCCGAATTGAGCGAGGATGATCTGGCCAACAGCGTGTTGACCGTGCCGCTGAGCAGCAGCGACTGGCAATTGCGCGGCTTGTTCGACCGCCAGCAAGTGCTCGAACAATTGTTGCCGGCGTTCATCGGCAAATGCCTGCTGGGCCTGGCGTTCTCCTTGCTGCCGTTTATTGCGCTGTTGAGCATGCGTCGGCGCCAGCGCCAATTGCATGAAGGGCGCCGCCGGTATCAGGACATTTTCGAAGGCACCGGCGTCGCGCTGTGCGTGCTCGACCTCTCGGGGCTGAAAAGCTTCTTCGACAAGGCCCAGCTCAACAGCAGCGAACAACTGCAAGCCTGGCTCGACGTCCCCGAACAACGCCGCCAATTGCTCCAGGAATTGCGCATCACCGAGGTCAACCAGGTCGCGCTGCAACTGCTCAACGTCAATTCCTGCGAACAAGCCTGGAACCTGCTGATCGACGGCTGTCCGAGCGACCCCACCGCCATCGGCACGCGGGTGCTGGAAGCGGTGCTGAATCAGCAGAAACAACTCGAACTGGAAATCAAACTGCCGGACACCAACGGTCGCGATCAGCATCTGTGGCTGGTGCTGCGCCTGCCGGAGGAGCAGCACGATTACAAAGCAGTGATCCTCAGCATCAACGACATCACCAGCCGCAAGCTGATCGAACTGTCGTTGCTGGAGCGTGAGGGTTTCTGGTCCGACGTGGTGCGTACCGTGCCGGATCATCTGTATGTGCAGGACGTGATCAGCCAGCGGATGATCTTCAGCAACCACCATTTGGGGCAAACGCTAGGCTACAACCGCAGCGAACTGCACCAGATGGGCGAGTATTTCTGGGAAATTCTCCTGCACCCGGAAGATGCCGACTATTACCACCGTTCGCGGCAGACTCAGCGCCACGCCGGTTATTCACAACTGCTGCAATGCCAGCTGCGCTTCCGTCACCGGGACGGCAACTGGCGGCGCTTCGACATTCGCGAACAGGCTTTGGCCCGCGACAAGAACGATCAGGTCACGCGGATCATCGGCGTGGCCAAAGACATCACCGAACAGATCGAGGCCAGCGAATCGCTGCGTGACAGCGAACAGCGGTATCGCATGCTCGCCGAAAGCATCAGCGACGTGATTTTCTCCACCGACAGCAAACTCTCGCTCAATTACGTCAGCCCCTCGGTGCACGCGGTGCTCGGTTACAACGCTGACTGGATTTTCCAGAACGGCTGGCAATCGACCATCGCCAACCCGCAGCAACTGACCGGCATCTACGGCTTGATGGACCGCGTCAGCAAAGCGCTGGATAAACCCGAGCAACTGGCGTTGCTGCGCAGTCAGGTGCAAACCCAACTTTTCCTGTTCGACTGCTTGCGCGCCGATGGCCGCAAGATTCCGATCGAGCTGCGGCTGGTGCTGGTCTGGGACGAACATGGCGCGTTCGAAGGCGTGCTTGGCGTCGGCCGCGACATCAGCCAGCAGCGCCGCGCCGAGAAAGACCTGCGCATGGCGGCCACGGTATTCGAGCATTCGACCTCGGCGATTCTCATCACTGACCCGGCCGGTTACATCGTCCAGGCCAACGAGGCGTTCAGTCGGGTCAGCGGTTACGCGGTGGCGCAGGTGCTCGACCAGTTGCCGAACATGCTCACCGTCGATGACCAACAGGAAGCGCACCTGCGTTACGTGCTCAAGCAATTGCATCTGCACAGCACGTGGGAAGGCGAAGTCTGGCTCAAGCGCCGCAACGGCGAGCATTACCCGGCGTGGGTCGGCATCACGGCGGTGCTCGATGACGAAGGCGACCTGGCCAGTTACGTGTGTTTCTTCAGCGACATCAGCGAGCGCAAGGCCAGCGAACAGCGGATCCATCGCCTCGCGTATTACGACGCCCTGACGCATTTGCCCAACCGCACGCTGTTCCAGGATCGCTTGCACACCGCGCTGCAATCGGCGGAACGGCAGAAGTCGTGGGTGGTGCTGATGTTCCTCGACCTCGACCGCTTCAAACCGATCAACGACTCCCTCGGCCACGCCGCCGGCGACCGCATGCTCAAGGAAATGGCCACGCGCCTGCTCGGTTGCGTCGACGATGACGACACCGTGGCGCGCATGGGCGGCGACGAGTTCACCTTGCTCCTGCAACCGCGCATCAACCGTGAAGTGGCGCTGAACCGGGCGATTCACGTTGCCGAGCAGATTCTCGCCAGCCTGGTCAAACCGTTTGTGCTGGAAGGTCGCGAGTTCTTTGTCACCGCGAGTATCGGCATTGCCCTGAGCCCGCAGGATGGCAATGAACTCAGCCAGTTGATGAAGAACGCCGACACCGCGATGTACCACGCCAAGGAGCGCGGCAAAAACAACTTCCAGTTCTATCAGGCTGACATGAACGCCAGTGCGCTGGAGCGTCTGGAGCTGGAAAGCGACTTGCGCCACGCCTTGGAGCAAGACGAATTTGTGCTGTATTACCAGCCGCAATTCAGCGGCGACGGCAAACGTCTGACCGGCGCCGAAGCGTTGCTGCGCTGGCGTCATCCGCGTCGTGGACTGGTGCCACCGGGGGATTTCATTCCGGTGCTCGAAGAGCTCGGTCTGGTGGTGGATGTCGGCGACTGGGTGATCAGCGAAGCGTGCCGTCAACTCAAGACCTGGCATCAGGCCAAAGTACGCGTGCCCAAGGTCTCGGTGAACATCTCGGCGCGGCAGTTCTCCGATGGCCAGCTCGGCACGCGGATCGCCAATATCCTCAAGGACACCGGCCTGCCGCCAGCCTGTCTGGAGCTGGAGCTGACCGAAAGTATCCTGATGCGCGAAGTCAGCGAGGCGATGCAGATTCTCGCCGGGTTGAAAAACCTCGGGCTGAGCATCGCGGTGGATGACTTTGGCACGGGTTATTCATCGCTCAACTATTTGAAGCAGTTCCCGATCGATGTGCTGAAAATCGACCGCACGTTTGTCGACGGTTTGCCGTCGGGTGAACAGGACGCGCAGATCGCCCGGGCGATCATCGCGATGGCCCACAGCCTGAATCTGGCGGTGATTGCCGAAGGGGTGGAAACCCATGAGCAGCTGGACTTCCTGCGTGAGCATGGTTGCGATGAGGTTCAGGGTTATCTGTTCGGACGGCCGATGCCGGCGAGCCGGTTTGAAGCGCAATTCAGCAATGAAGCGCTGTTCATGTTTGATTGAGATTTGTAGCGCGGCGGATGACGCCTTCGCGGGCAAGCCTCGCTCCTACAGGATTTGTGGGTGTACGCACCGTTTGTTAACACCGCGCCCCCTGTAGGAGCGAGGCTTGCCCGCGAAGAGGCCAGCAGGTTCACCGCTGATCCCGTCATGAAGCCCACTTGTCTGCGACATGATGTCCTTTCATATGCCATCTAAAACCCATTGGGTTAGAATGCCCCCCTTTTCTGCCCCGATCCTTGAGGACCGCCATGTTCAGCCGTGATTTGACTATTGCCAAGTACGACGCCGATCTCTTTGCCGCCATGGAGCAAGAAGCTCAGCGCCAGGAAGAACACATTGAGCTGATCGCTTCGGAAAACTACACCAGCCCAGCGGTGATGGAAGCTCAAGGCTCGGTACTGACCAACAAGTACGCCGAAGGTTATCCGGGCAAGCGCTACTACGGCGGTTGCGAGTTCGTCGACATCGTTGAACAACTGGCCATCGACCGCGCCAAAGAACTGTTCGGCGCCGATTACGCCAACGTTCAGCCGCACGCCGGTTCGCAAGCCAACAGCGCCGTTTACCTGGCCCTGCTGCAAGCGGGCGACACCATTCTGGGCATGAGCCTGGCCCACGGCGGTCACTTGACCCACGGTGCCAGCGTTTCCTCGTCGGGCAAGCTGTACAACGCCGTGCAGTACGGCATCGACGCCAATGGCCTGATCGACTACGACGAAGTCGAGCGCCTGGCGGTCGAGCACAAACCAAAAATGATCGTGGCCGGTTTCTCTGCCTACTCGCAGATCCTCGACTTCCCGCGTTTCCGCGAAATCGCTGACAAGGTTGGCGCCTACCTGTTCGTCGACATGGCTCACGTGGCCGGTCTGGTCGCCGCTGGCGTCTACCCGAACCCGGTGCCTTTCGCTGACGTCGTGACCACCACCACGCACAAGACCCTGCGCGGTCCACGTGGCGGCCTGATCCTGGCTCGCGCCAACGCCGACATCGAGAAAAAGCTCAACTCCGCCGTATTCCCGGGCGCCCAGGGTGGCCCGCTGGAGCACGTGATCGCTGCCAAGGCGATCTGCTTCAAGGAAGCGCTGCAGCCTGAGTTCAAGACCTACCAGCAACAAGTGGTGAAAAACGCCAAGGCCATGGCCGGCGTATTCATCGAGCGCGGTTTCGACGTGGTTTCGGGAGGTACTGAGAACCACCTGTTCCTGCTGTCGCTGATCAAGCAGGAAATCTCCGGTAAAGACGCCGACGCCGCTCTGGGCAAGGCTTTCATCACCGTGAACAAGAACTCCGTGCCAAACGATCCACGCTCGCCGTTCGTCACCTCCGGCCTGCGCTTCGGCACCCCGGCTGTGACCACTCGTGGCTTCAAAGAAGCAGAGTGCAAAGAGCTGGCCGGCTGGATCTGCGACATCCTGGCGGACCTGAACAACGAAGCGGTGATCGACGCCGTTCGTGAGAAAGTCAAAGCCATCTGCAAGAAGCTGCCGGTATACGGCGCCTGATTACAGCGCTAAATCGCAGCACTAAAAAAACCGGTCAGTGATGGCCGGTTTTTTTTCGTCCGGGCTTTGCCTGAAAAACTTTCAGAACGCGAAAAGGCTCAAGCTCGGTGCATTGCGCGCAACTGGTCAGACCGGTCATGCCAATCGCTGATTTTCCGCTTGCGGCCCAACAAAAACAGCGACTAGACTGCGCCTGCACTGGACATACCGGTAAGACCACAATAATTAAGTCCTGAATCTGATCCGCTCAACGCGCACGGCAGCCAGGACACCGACCAGGATTCCTCCCATGCTCAGATGGTGCTCGCGTTCAATCTTCCTCCAAGTGGTTCTCGGACTGGTGCTCGGCATCGTCTGCGGGCTGACCCTTCCCGAATACTCCGCTCAACTCAAACCGCTGGGCGACGGCTTCATCAAACTGATCAAAATGCTCATTGGCCTGATCGTGTTCTGCGTCGTGGTCAGCGGCATCAGCGGTGCCGGCGACTTGAAGAAGGTCGGGCGCATCGGCCTCAAGTCGGTGATCTACTTCGAAGTGCTGACCACCATCGCATTGGTGATCGGCCTGGTGTTCGCCTTCAGCACCGGCATCGGCAGCGGCGCGAACATTCATCTCGACCAGCTCTCCGCCGCCGACATGGGCGACATCGCCCAGCGCGGCCAGCACATGCACACCACCACGCAGTTTTTGATGGACCTGATTCCGACCTCGGTCATCGGCGCCTTCGCCGACAACAACATCTTGCAAGTGCTGCTGTTTTCGGTGCTGTTCGGCAGCGCGCTGAACCTGGTGGGCGAAGCCGCTTCGGGCATTTCGCGGCTGATCAATGAACTCAGCCATGTGATCTTCCGCATCATGGGCATGATCGTGCGCCTGGCGCCGATTGGCGTGTTCGGCGCCATCGCCTTCACCACCAGCAAATATGGCCTCGACTCGCTGCAACATCTCGGCAGCCTGGTTGGCCTGTTCTATCTGACGTGCGTGGCGTTCGTGTCGCTGATTCTCGGTCTGGTGATGCGCGTGTCCGGCCTGCGCATGTGGCCGCTGCTCAAATACTTGCGCGAAGAATTGCTGATCGTCATGGGCACCGCGTCGTCCGACGCCGTGTTGCCGCAGATCATGCGCAAACTCGAGCATCTGGGCATCGGCAGCTCGACGGTCGGGCTGGTTATTCCAACCGGTTACTCGTTCAACCTCGACGGTTTCTCGATCTACCTGACCCTGGCCATTGTTTTCATCGCCAACGCCACCGGCACGCCGCTGGCCATGACTGATTTGCTGACCATTTTGCTGGTGTCGCTGATCACCTCCAAAGGCGCTCACGGGATTCCCGGTTCGGCGCTGGTGATTCTCGCGGCGACGCTGACGGCGATCCCGGCCATTCCGGTGGTTGGCCTGGTGCTGGTGCTGGCGGTGGACTGGTTCATGGGGATTGGCCGCGCGTTGACCAATCTGATCGGCAACTGCGTGGCGACCGTGGCGATTGCGCGGTGGGAAAAAGACATTGATGTGCAACGGGCAAACAAAGTGCTTTCCGGTCAGGTCGGGTATACCTTCCAGCCGAGAAAACCGGTAGCACCGGCGCATCAGCAGGAATTCTGATCATGCGCGAGCCTGCCACGCGGCAGGCTCGCTAGCCTTATTCATGGAGCAAAACGTGATTACCACTTCAACGGTCGTCAATTCAGTCGTAGAAAAACTTCGGGCCGCGCTGGCCCGTGGTCAGTGGCGCTCCGGCGAAATGCTGCCGGGCCAGCGTGAACTGGCCGAACAATTGGGCATCAGCCGTCCGAGCCTGCGCGAAGCGGTGATCGTCCTCGAAACCCTCGGGCTGGTGCGTTCGATGCCGGGCAAAGGCGTGGTGGTGCTGGAAGCCAATCTCAGCGACAGCCAAAGCCACGACAGCGCGGTGGCCGGTGCCAGCCTCGAAGACGTGCTGCAACTGCGTTACACCCTCGAGCCGTTTATCGTCGGGCTGGTGGCGCAATCGATCAGCAGCAAGGAAGTCGGGCAATTGCGCCTGACCTTGATGGACATGCGCGAAGCCCTTGAGGCCAATGACAGCGAAGCCGGGGTCAACGCCTACATCGCGTTCCACGAGGAGCTGTTCACGCTGACCTCGAACCCGATCTTCCAAAGCGTGGTGCAGCAGACCAGCAACGCCCTCAAGCAAAGCGCCGACGTGCTGCGCAATTCGCCGGAGCACCTGGCCGAACGGCTTGAGGAAAACGAAGCGGTGGTCCGCGCGATCCGCAGCAAGAACAGCGCCCAGGCCAGCGCCGAAATGCGCCGGCACATCCTGCGCGAAGGTCAACGCATGGGTATTGAACTGAACATTCCGGACGACAACCTCGGCAGTTGAATCCGCTGCCAACTGGAGACAAGCCATGAACAGCTTCGCCTCAACCATCAGCGCCCTGCCCTTTTCCGCGCCGGCGCAGGATCTGTATTCGCGAGTGTTCGATGCCATTCTCGAACAGCGCATTGATGCCCACAGCCGTTTTACCGAAGACAGCCTGGCGCAGCTGTTCAGCGTGCGCCGCAGTGATATTCGTGGCGTGCTGACGCGGTTGTCGCACCAGCATGTGATCGTGCTGCGCGCCAACCATCGGCCGCGTGTGGCGGTGCTTGAGGGTGAGCAGACCCGGCAAATGCTGCACGCGCGGCGCCTGACCGAGGTCACGCTGATGCGCCTGGTGTGCCAGCAACCTCGCCCGCAGGATCTGCAGCCATTGCGCGATCTGGTGGCGAGCGAGCGCGAATGCACGGCGCCGGGCGCGGCGATTCGCTTGGCCGGGGAGTTTCATTTGTGTTTGGCGCAGATGGCCGGGAATGCACCGTTGGCGCATTTTCTCGGCAGTCTGGTGCCGCTGAGTTCGCTGGCGATTGCGCAATCAGGGGCGCGTTTGGCTGAGGATTGCGCCTGGTCAGTTCACGCGCAGATCCTGGCGGCGGTTGAAGGTCGGAATGCCGAAGTGGCCGTGGCGTTGCTTAATCGGCATCTGGATCAGTTGGAAGAGCGGTTGCTGAACCCGCAGCCGACGTTGATCCGAAATCGCGTTGCCGGCTAGATCGTTATCGCGAGCAAGCTCGCTCCCACAGGGGATTTCTGGTGTGTGCAGATTTGTGTTCACTGCAACACACATGTGGGAGCGAGCTTGCTCGCGATGGGGCCTGACCGTCACCGACGGTTTTGCAATTAGTCCGCTACCACCCGCGCCAACCCTTCGCGAATTTTCTCTTCCGGCAAATCATCGGCAATAAACACAATCACGCTTTCGCGCGCCTCGCCCTCGGCCCATTCGGTGTCCCAGTCGAAGCCGTATAACTTCAATACGCCTTGAAACACCATGCGCCGCGGCTCGCCGACGATGCTCAGCACGCCTTTGTAGCGCAGCAATTGCTTGCCGTGTTGTTCCAGCAGTTCGTTCATGAACTCGCTGAGCTTGTCGATATCCAGCGGTTTGTCGGTACGCAGCACCAGGCTGGAAATGCGGTCGATGGACGGCGCTTTGCTCACCGGCCTCAGGCTCATGCCGCCGCCGAGATCGGCATTGAGGTTGAAGCCGCGCACGTCGAGCAGTTCTGCCAGGTCGATCTGGCCGTGCTCGACAATGCGAATCGGCGCACGGCGGTTGATTCGGGTCAGGCGTTCGCTGAGGGCATCGAAAGTCGCTTCGTCGATCAGATCGCGTTTGCTCACCAGCAAGCGATCGGCAAAACCGATTTGCGCCTGAGCGATGGTTTGCGTCAGATGAGTGTCGGCGTGCGCGGCGTCGACCAAGGTAATGATGCCGTCGAGGATATAGCGCTCGCGCAGTTCTTCATCGATGAAAAAAGTCTGCGCCACCGGGGCCGGGTCGGCGAGGCCGGTGCACTCGATCACCAGCCGGTCGAAGGTGATTTCACCACTGTCGAGGCGTTCGAGCAGCAGGTACAGGGCTTTGGTCAGGTCGGTGTGAATGGTGCAGCAAACGCAGCCGTTGGACAGCGTCATGACTTGCACCGGCTCGTCGCCCAGCAGTTGCGTGTCGATGCCGGCGTCGCTGAATTCGTTTTCGATCACGGCGATTTTCAGCCCGTGCTCGGCTTTGAGCAGATGACGCAACAACGTGGTTTTACCCGCGCCAAGGAAACCGCTGAGGATCGTTACCGGAATGGGAGAGGACAACTGGAATCTCCTGTAGCAGAAATTAAGAGCACACCAAAAACAAAATGTAGGAGTGAGCCTGCTCGCGATGGCGGTGGGTCAGCAACCGAAATGTCGACTGACAGAATGCTATCGCGAGCAAGCTCGCTCCCACAGGGGATCGCCGTCCTCCGCAGATATTGCGTCCACCACAGAACAGGGGATCTGCGTCGTGCGCTGATGTTGCGTTCACCGCAAATCAAATGTGGGAGCCGAGCTTGCTCGCGATGGCGGCTGAACATTCAACATAGTTGCTCAATGTCAGACCGCTATCGCGAGCAAGCTCGGCTCCCACAGGGTTTTGCGTTGCTTCAATGACAGCCGTTTAACAACACTTCGGCCCGGATTTGCCGCCGTAACGCGCTTCCTGACGTTCGCGGAAGAACATTTCGTAGGTCATCACCGGTTTGTCCGGGTGGTTGGTTTGCATGTGCTCGACGTAGTTGTCGTAGTCGGGCATGCCGACCATCAGGCGCGCGGCCTGACCGAGGTATTTACCGAGGCGACTCAGGTCATTGAACATCGTTGCAATCCTCGATCAAGCATCCGGCAGCGCCTGGAATGGCGCTTCCTTATCCGTGCGTTCCTTGGTGCCCCAAGCGGCAATCCCGACTTTGAGCGCGTAGAACAGAATGCTGAACACCACAAACAGGAACAGTGCCGTCAGCGTCGCGTTGGTGTAGGCATTGAAGATGACGTGGTTCATCTGCGTAATGTCCTTGGCCGGAGCGAGGATCTGGCCATTGGCCAAGGCATCGCTGTATTTACGCGCCAGCGACAGGAAGCCGATCGCCGGATTCGCGTCGAACAGCTTGATGAAACCGGCCGTGGTGGTGCAGATCAGCAGCCAGACCGCTGGCAGCATGGTCACCCAGATGTAGCGTTGGCGTTTCATTTTGATCAGCACAACCGTGGCAAGCATCAGCGCGATGCCGGCGAGCATCTGGTTAGAGATGCCGAACAGCGGCCACAAGGTATTGATTCCGCCCAGCGGATCGATCACGCCCTGATACAGCAACCAGCCCCACATCGCCACACAACCGGCGGTGGCGATCAGGTTGGCGGTCCAGGACTCGGTGCGTTTCAGCGCCGGAACGAACGAACCCAGCAAATCCTGAAGCATGAAACGCCCGGCACGCGTGCCCGCGTCCACCGCCGTCAGGATAAACAACGCCTCAAACAGAATGGCGAAGTGGTACCAGAACGCCATGGTGTTTTCACCCGGCAGCACGCTGTGCAGGATCTGCGCGATCCCCACCGCCAGCGTCGGCGCACCACCGGCACGCGCCAGGATCGTGGTTTCGCCGATGTCATGCGCGACCGCTTGCAGCGCTTCCGGGGTAATCGCAAAACCCCAACTGCTGACGGTTTGCGCGAC
>NZ_MKGS01000194.1:0-25944 GCF_002836905.1 Pseudomonas sp. 43NM1
ATCTGTACGCGCTTGGTCAGGTCGCCCTCGCCCGCCGCCAGGTCATCCATTGCGGCAATCAGCATTTTCAGGCGATTGACCACACGACGGCCCAGCACCACCGCGAGCAACAGCAACACGCCGAAACCAACGAGCGCCAGGCCCATGCCGATGCGCCAGCGCAACGTGCTGGCGGCTTCCTGCACAGTGCTGGTGGTGTTGGTTTTCATCTCGGCGGCGGTGGCTTGCGCCGATTGCAAACGCGCGCCCATCGCCGTGGCGCTTTCAGCGGCCGCACCTTTGAGGCTGTCGCCGACCAATTGATCGCTGCTGGCGATCAATGCCAGGAAGCGCTTGTCCAGATCCGCCAGATCGGCGTCCACCGACGCCGTCGAAACGCCCATCAGGACCTTGCCGATTTCCACGCCGTTCGGGTTGATCGAGGCTTCGAGGTAGTAGACCGAGGGATCGTTTTTCGCCGCATCCAGCACTTTGTCCAGCGCACGCTCGCCCTGACCTTTTTCGAGCAACGCCTTGTTGATCGGGTTTTCCCGGTTCAGGTAGCGCGTCAGGTGCTGGCCGGTGGCGTCGTCGTAAACCACGAACAGCACGTTGGGATTGCGCTGGGCGCGACGGGCAAATTCGGAGAGGGTCGGCACGTCGCTGTCCCACATCGCACGCGGTGCGACCGAGGCCAGCAGTTGCGCCATGTCATTGGCCGAGTCCTTGAGGTCTTTTTCCAGCGTCGCCCGCAGCTGCGACTGCTCGTCCTTCAGGCGCGTCGACAAACCTGCCGTGAGGCGCTGACGGGTGTTGGTCGACAGGCTGTCGAGGCTCGACGTGACTTCACGCCCGGCCTGCTCGAGTTCACCGGAGAGCTTTTGGCTGTCGGCGCCGAGGCGCACACCCAGATCGGCTTCCAATGCAGTCACCGTGCTCCGAGTCAGGGCGACGGCCACCAGCACTTGCACCAAAAGAGCGATACCAAGAGTAACGAACACTGGCCGTAATAGACGGCTTTGTAACAGTGAGAGAATGGCTGACACTTAAAATCCCTCTGCTTGGCGCCATTAAATTGATGGCGCACTGGAAGCGATGCTTTTATTCAACATCACAGCAAAGGTCGTGCCGTCTGACAGACAGATACGACAAAGGCCCCAAATGAGGGGCCTTTGCTTTTTACATCAACGACTTATTAAGCGAACGGGTGACGCAAAACGATGGTTTCGTTGCGGTCCGGACCTGTCGAAATAATGTCGATCGGCGCGCCGATCAACTCTTCAACGCGTTTGATGTAGGCACGAGCATTGGCTGGCAGCTCTTCCAGGGTTTTTGCGCCCACGGTCGATTCAGTCCAGCCCGGCACTTCTTCGTACACCGGCTGCAGGCCGACGTAGCTGTCAGCGTCAGTCGGCGCAACGGCATTGCCTTGCGCGTCTTTGTAGCCGACGCAGATGTTGATGGTTTGCAGGCCGTCGAGTACGTCCAGCTTGGTCAGGCAGATGCCCGAAATGCTGTTCACATCGATAGCGCGACGCAGGATAACGGCGTCGAACCAGCCACAACGACGGGCACGGCCGGTGGTAGCACCGAACTCGTGACCTTGTTTGGCCAGGTGCGCGCCCACGTCGTCAAACAGCTCAGTCGGGAATGGACCCGAACCGACGCGAGTGGTGTAAGCCTTGGTGATGCCGAGGATGTAGTCCAGGAACATCGGGCCAACGCCCGAACCGGTCGCAACGCCACCCGCGGTGGTGTTGGAGCTGGTCACGTACGGGTAGGTACCGTGGTCGATGTCGAGCAACGAACCCTGGGCGCCTTCGAACATGATGTCTTTGCCGGCGCGGCGCAGGTCGTGCAGCTCGGCGGTCACGTCGAGCATCAACGGCTTGAGCAGTTCGGCGTATTCCTTGCACTCGGCGAGGGTTTTTTCGAACTCGATGGCCGGCTCTTTGTAGTAACCGACCAGCATGAAGTTGTGGTAATCCACCAGTTCACGCAGCTTGTCTTCGAAACGCGGCATGTTGAGCAGGTCGCCCACACGCAGGCCACGACGTGCAACCTTGTCTTCGTACGCCGGGCCGATGCCGCGACCGGTCGTACCGATCTTCAGCTCGCCACGGGCCTTTTCACGGGCCTGGTCCAGCGCCACGTGGAAGGACAGGATCAGCGGGCAGGACGGGCTGATACGCAGGCGCTTGCGCACCGGTACGCCTTTCTCTTCCAGCTTGGTGATCTCGCGCAGCAAGGCGTCAGGTGCAACCACCACGCCATTGCCGATCAGGCACTGCACGCCTTCGCGCAGCACGCCCGACGGGATCAGGTGCAAGACGGTTTTTTCGCCGTCGATCACCAGGGTGTGACCCGCGTTGTGGCCACCTTGGTAGCGCACTACGGCGGCAGCATGTTCGGTCAGCAGATCAACGATCTTGCCTTTGCCCTCATCACCCCATTGGGTGCCCAGGACTACGACATTCTTACCCATAACACTTGTCCTCATTCGCGCAAACTTGGTGCCGGCAGCCGCCGGCAGGAAAACTCAAGAAGCCAGCGGCAATACTTGCCAAAGCCCGTTCTGCTGAATCAATTGCCGGTCGCAGTCCGCATCACGGGCGGCGGCCAATGGTTGCCCAGGCAATGCCTGAACGACACGCTGACCCTCACTGCGCAACTGGCAAACCTGCTGCCAGAGTGCCGCATCCGTACTGTCAGGCATCCAGATACCGCCAGACGGTAACTCGATCTCAGCACGCCCCAGGGTCACCAGGGTTTTCAAATCGGTGGAGAAGCCGGTTGCCGGACGAGCGCGACCGAAGTCGGCGCCGATGTCGTCGTAACGACCGCCTTGGGCGATGGACTGGCCAACGCCCGGCACGAATACCGCGAACACCACACCGGTGTGGTAGTGGTAGCCGCGCAATTCACCCAGGTCGAAGTAAAGCGGCAATTGCGGGAAACGCGTGGACAGACGATCGGCAATTGCCAGCAAGTCTTCCAGCGCCGCCAATACTGGCGCCGGCGCATGCGCCAGACGCTCACGGGCCGCGCTCAATACTTCACGACCACCGCACAGATCAACCAATGCGCGCAGCATGCCCGACAGTTCGGCAGGCAGACCTTCGGTCAAGGTAATGACCTCGTCGATGGCCTTGCGTTGCAATGCATCAAACAACTGCTGCTCGACTTCACCGGACAAGCCGGCCGCGCGCGCCAGGCCGCGGTAGATGCCGACATGCCCGAGGTCCATGTGCACGTCCGGCACATCGGCCAGTTGCAGCATGGCCAGCATCAGGCTGATGACTTCAACGTCGCTGCTCGGGCTGGCGTCGCCGTACAACTCGGCGCCCAACTGGATCGGGCTGCGCGACGACGACAAGGCGCGCGGTTGTGCGTGCAGCACGCTGCCGGCGTAGCACAGACGGCTCGGACCTTCGCGACGCAGGGTGTGCGCATCGATGCGCGCCACTTGCGGCGTGATGTCGGCACGGAAACCCATCTGCCGGCCCGATTGCGGGTCGATAACCTTGAAGGTACGCAGATCCAGGTCCTGGCCCGCGCCGGTCAACAGGGATTCCAGGTACTCGATATGGGGAGTCACGACAAACTCGTAACCCCAGCTCTGGAACAGATCCAACACCTGACGGCGCGCTACTTCGATGCGCGCCGCTTCTGGTGGCAGTACTTCTTCGATGCCATCTGGCAGCAGCCAGCGGTCTACCGTTGCCATTACGCCATTCCCCTATGATCCGGGCGGCCAGCCGTCGGGCGAGCCTAGAGTGAAGCAGAAAATGGTCGGCTCATGCACAAACCACGCGCAAGAACGACGTGGCGAAAAGCCTGAAATCGGCTTCGCCAACCACTTTCCTCGAAAAACCTGTCGAGTCATTCAACTCGGGCGCCTGCCTTAACAACAGCAATCAAACATGCAGACGCAAAAAAGCCGGGAATTTCCCGGCTGCCGCATCATACACACGTTTTCCCAAAGGATCACCCCGCCGCAGTTTTTAGCCGCCAGGCGGGGATGATTCAGGTCAACGCGGTATCAAGGTTTGGCTTTTTCCAGGTAACGGAAGAAGTCGCTGCTTGGGTCGAGGACCATGACGTCGGTTTTGTTCGCGAAGCTTTCACGGTAGGCGCGCAGGCTACGGTAGAACGCGTAGAACTCCTGATCCTGACCGTAAGCCTTGGAGTAGATCGAAGCAGCCTGGGCATCACCATCACCGCGAACCTCTTCGGATTCACGATAGGCTTCGGCCAGCAACACGCGGCGTTGACGATCGGCGTCGGCACGGATGCCTTCAGCCAGCTCGTTACCCTTGGCGCGGTGCTCGCGAGCTTCACGCTCACGCTCGGTGCTCATACGTTCGAACACGCTGCGATTCACTTCTTTAGGCAGGTCGATAGCCTTGACCCGAACATCGACAACTTCGATGCCCAGTTCTTTCTCGGCCATCTTGTTCAGCGATGCGGTAATGTCCGCCATCAACGCGTCACGTTCACCGGAAACCACTTCGTGCAGCGTGCGTTTACCGAACTGGTCACGCAGGCCGGATTCCAGACGACGGGACAGACGCTCGTCGGCAATCTGCTTGAGGCCGGAAGTTGCGGTGTAGAAGCGCTCGGCATCTTTCACGCGCCACTTGGCGTAGGCATCGACCATCACGGCTTTCTTTTCCAGCGTCAGGAAGCGTTGTGTCGGTGCATCCAGCGTCATCAGGCGAGCGTCGAATTTGCGCACCTGGTTAACGTAAGGCACTTTCACATGCAGGCCCGGCTGCACATCGGTCTGGACCACACGACCGAATTGCAGCATTACCGCACGCTCGGTCTGACCCACGATGTAAAAGCAGTTCCAGGCTGCGATCGCCACGACGACGCAGACAATAAGGGCGATCAGCGATTTATTGCTCATCAGCGACTCTCCCTGGTACGCGCTTGCTGTTGTTGCAGATCAGCGGCTGCACGCGCATTCGCTTCATTGCTGCCGGCGGCCGCGCCCGTTACCGGTGCGCTGGTGCTGCGGCCACTGTCGATCATCTTGTCCAGCGGCAAGTACAGCAGATTGCTCTGGCCATTCTTGTTGCCGGTCACGAGAACCTTGCTGGTGTTGGTGAAGACTTCCTGCATGGTGTCCAGGTACAGACGCTCGCGGGTGACTTCAGGTGCCTTGCGGTACTCGGCGACCAGTTTGGTGAAGCGATCAGCCTCACCCTTGGCGCGCGATACCGTTTCGTCACGGTAACCGTTGGCGTCTTCAAGGATGCGCTGGGCCTGACCACGGGCTTCCGGCACGACGCCGTTGGCGTAGGTTTCAGCCTGGTTGCGCGAACGCTGCTCGTCTTCTCGTGCGCGGATCACGTCATCGAAGGCTTCCTGGACTTCACGCGGTGCCGCTGCGCTCTGTACGTTGACCTGAGTGACGGTGATGCCGGTGCGATAAGTGTCGAGGAAACGTTGCAGGCGTTCCTTGATTTCGCTGGCCATCAATTCACGACCTTCGGTCAGCACCTGGTCCATCGCGGTAGAACCCACCACGTGGCGCAAGGCACTGTCGGTCGCGTGCTGCAGGCTGATTTCCGGCTGATCGACGTTCAGCACGAAATCCTGCAGGTTGCTGATTTTGTACTGCACGGTCAGCGGCACTTCGACGATGTTCTCGTCTTCAGTGAGCATCTGGCCCTGCTTGGTATACGCACGCTCACGCGTCACGTTTTCCATGAACTTCTTGTCGATCGGCGGGAAGTAGATGTTCAGGCCCGGGCCAACCGTTTCGTAGTACTTGCCGAAGCGCAGCACCACGGCTTGCTCCTGCTCGTCGACTACATAGACCGCGCTGTACAGCCAGACTGCTGCGAGCACGACCAGGCCGATGCCGAGCAGACCGCCGAAGCCGCCACTCCTGCCCGAACCGCCGCCGTCGTCGCCGCGTTTTTTACCACCACCGAACAACCCGTTCAGGCTTTCCTGCAGCTTTCGGAAGGCCTCGTCGAGATCCGGTGGCCCCTTGCGGTCGCCGTTATTGCGGCGCTTGCCACCCCAAGGATCCTGATTATTCGAGTTGCCACCCGGCTCATTCCAAGCCATAGCGCTCTCCATCTGATAAAGCAAAGACGCACCCACGGCGCGCCGACCAATGCTACAGAATGCCTGTCACCGCGGCACAACCGCTTTTTCAGGCTTTTATTGCAAAGTGTGTTGCTCGAGGAATTCCATCGGTTGCAAACCTTCGCGGCTCACCAGTCGATTCAACTCGATCCGTGGCAAGCGTACGGCCAGCAGGCTGATGCCTTCTTCGTCGTGTTCTTCTTTTTGCACCGCACCGAGTTCGAAAAACTGCGCACGCAGTCGAGCAAAACGTTGCGGCAAGCGCAAGGTGCCAATGAACAAATCAGTGCCCAACAGCTCGGCGATGGCTTGTTCAAGCAATTCCAGACCACTGCCATCACGCGCCGACAGCCAGACCCGTTGGGGCTTGCCGTTTTCGTCGCGCTGGATTTGGGGTTCGACGCCTTCGAGCAAATCGAGTTTGTTATAGACCTCGAGGATCGGCAAGTCCTGGGCACCGATCTCGCCCAGCACCACCATCACCTGCTCGATCTGCAACATGCGATCCGGCTCGGCCGCATCGATCACGTGCAACAGCAGGTCGGAGTTGCTCGACTCTTCGAGCGTAGACCGAAATGCCTCGACCAGTTTGTGCGGCAAGTGGCGGATGAAACCCACGGTGTCGGCGAGGACAATCGGCCCCAGGTCGTCGAGTTCCAGACGGCGCAAGGTCGGGTCCAGCGTGGCGAACAACTGGTCCGCCGCGTACACGTCGGATTTCGTCACGTTATTGAACAACGTGGATTTGCCGGCGTTGGTGTAGCCCACCAGGGACACGGTAGGAATGTCCGCACGTGAACGGCCGCGACGCGACTGCTCGCGCTGACTGCGCACTTTCTCCAACCGGCCTTTGATCTGGCGCAGGCGCACCCGCAGCAAACGGCGGTCGGTTTCGAGCTGGGTTTCACCCGGGCCGCGCATACCGATACCGCCACCCTGACGCTCAAGGTGAGTCCAGCCGCGAACCAGCCGGGTGCTCATGTGGTCAAGCTGGGCCAGTTCGACCTGGAGCTTGCCTTCGTGAGTACGGGCGCGTTGGGCGAAAATATCGAGAATCAGCCCGGTACGGTCGATCACGCGACACTCGAAAACACGTTCGAGGTTACGTTCCTGACTGGGCGTGAGGACGTGATTGAAGATGACCAGATCGGCTTCTTCAGCGTGGACCAGATCGCGCAATTCGTCGACCTTGCCGCTGCCGATCAGGTATTTGGCGGTTGGCCGATGACGCGGCACGTTAACAAACGCGACGGTCTCGGCGCCTGCCGAATTAGCCAGCTCCTGAAACTCCTGCGGATCTTCGCGCGCCTCAGGGTCCTGTCCATCCAAGTGAACGAGGATTACTCGTTCACCACCACCGTGGCGCTCAAAGAACAAAGGAGACTCCTATCAGGCGTTACCTGGCTCAGCGTCACCTGCTTCGGATTCGGTTGCGCTAGGCAGACGAATTGGACGAACCGGCACGACTGTCGAGATAGCGTGTTTGTAAACCATCTGGCTCACGGTGTTTTTCAGCAGGATTACGAACTGGTCGAAAGACTCGATCGTGCCTTGCAGTTTGATCCCGTTGACCAGGTAGATGGACACCCCAACTTTCTCTTTACGTAAAGTATTCAAGTAAGGGTCTTGTAGCGAATGCCCTTTTGACATGTGCCGCACTCCTTTAAGGATTCAATATAAAAATAGGTAAACAGATGGCTTGTGCCGTCACACCCCCAAGGATAGACGGCAATTGCAAGGACTCAGCTCAATATGGAGATGGTCCCAAGGTATTTCAAGGCGCGCGGCAGATTGTCGCAATCCAGGCTGTCCAACCAATGCAGATCAGCCCAACTGCGCAGCCAGGTGAACTGGCGCTTTGCCAATTGGCGCGTGGCAATGATTCCACGCTCCTGCATCTCGGCTTGCGTCAGCTTGCCATCCAGGTAGTCCCAGACTTGTCGGTACCCTACAGCACGTATGGACGGCAACCCTGAATGCAAGTCACTTCTCATACGCAGGGCTACGACCTCGTCGATGAATCCCTGTTCCAACATAATTGTGAATCTTTGTTTAATACGCTCGTGCAGTACCTGGCGATTTGCCGGGGCGATGGCCAAGTTCGCGACAGTATAGGGTAATTGTTGCAGTCCCGAAGCCGCTGCTTCAGTACTTTGCGCAGATTGTCGCAAGCGCAGTTCAGTCATGCTCTGACCGCTCACGCGATAAACTTCCAGCGCTCGACTCAGCCGTTGCGGATCGTTGGGGTGAATCCGCGCCGCCGACACCGGATCGATCAGCGCCAATTGTTCGTGCAAGGCTTGCCAGCCAAGGCGTGCAGCCTCTTCTTCGATCTGCGCGCGAACATCGGGATCAGCCGCCGGCATTTCCGCAAGACCTTCGACCAAAGCCTTGTAGTAGAGCATCGTGCCGCCTACAAGCAGCGGAATTTTGCCGCGCGAAGTGATCTCGGCCATCGCCTCCAGCGCATCACGGCGAAAATCTGCCGCCGAATAGCTCTCGGCGGGGTCGAGAATATCGATCAAACGATGCGGATGTTGCGCCAATAGCTCTTTCGAAGGCTTAGCCGTGCCGATGTCCATGCCGCGATAAACCAGCGCCGAATCGACGCTGATCAACTCGCACGGCAGGACTTTGGTCAGTTCGATGGCCAGATCGGTCTTGCCCGCAGCGGTCGGGCCCATCAGGAAAATCGCTGGAGGGAGCTGGCTCATCAACGACCGCGCAGGAACAGTTTGTCCAGATCGTCCAGGCCCAATTGGGTCCAGGTCGGTCGGCCATGGTTGCATTGACCGCTGCGCTCGGTGTTTTCCATGTCGCGCAACAGGCCGTTCATTTCCGGCAACGCCAGACGCCGATTGGCGCGGATCGCGCCGTGGCAGGCCATGGTGCCGAGCAATTCGTTGAGGTGCGCCTGAATGCGGTCGCTGGTGCCGTATTCCATCAGGTCGGCGAGCACGTCGCTGACCAGACGATTGGCCTCAGCCTGCTTGAGCAGTGCCGGGATCTGCCGGATCGCCAGGGTTTCCGGGCCGAGGCGCTGCAATTCGAAACCGAGGCGCTGGAACCACGCAGCGTTCTCTTCGGCGCAGTCGGCTTCGCGCTGGCTCACGGCCAGGGATTCCGGGACCAGCAGCGGTTGCCCGCTCAAGCCTTCGCTGGCCATGGCGATTTTCAGGCGTTCATACATGATCCGCTCGTGCGCGGCGTGCATGTCCACCAGTACCAGGCCTTGAGCGTTTTCCGAAAGGATGTAGATACCTTTGAGCTGCGCCAACGCGTAACCCAATGGCGGAATATCGTCCTGCCCGGCAGGCAATGCGACCGCATTGGCCTCGGGCAACGGCGCGAAAAATTCGCGATACGCAGCCTGTGCCTCGGCCGCCGGCACGCCGGATTGCGCTTTTGGTGAATATTGATACTGATAACCGGCACCCGCGCCCGAGCCCGCCGCCGTATTGAAGGTCGGCTGGCCTTGCGGCTGCTCCAGCAACGCGTTGGCCGCCAGACGCATTTCGCCCTGCGGACCAAACTCGCCAGCGTCAATTCCGCTTGGGCGGACGATCGCGGTGGCGACCGGCGCGGCCAGATGATCTTCCGGGCGCACGTCGCCGAGTGCCCGGTGCAAAGTGCCGTAAAGGAAGTCGTGGACCATGCGCCCGTCACGGAAGCGCACTTCGTGTTTGGTCGGGTGCACGTTGACGTCGACGCCCGCCGGGTCGACTTCGAAAAACAGTACGAATGTCGGGTGACGACCGTTGAACAGCACGTCGCGATACGCCTGGCGCACCGCGTGAGCCACCAGTTTGTCGCGCACCGCACGGCCATTCACGAAGAAATACTGCAAGTCAGCCTGGCTGCGGTTGAACGTCGGCAGACCGACCCAACCCCACAAATGCAGGCCATTGCGCTCGATTTCGATCGGCAGCGCCTGCTCCAGAAATCCCGAACCGCAGATCGCCGCCACACGCCGAGCGCGGGCCGCGTCATCATGCGCTTCGTGCAGGCTGAGGATGGTCTTGCCGTTGTGGCGCAAATGAAACGCCACGTCGAAACGCGCCAACGCCAAGCGCTTGATCACTTCTTGCAGGTGATCGAATTCGGTTTTTTCAGTCTTGAGAAACTTGCGCCGCGCCGGGGTGTTGAAGAACAGATCGCGCACTTCCACCGAGGTGCCTACCGGATGAGCCGCCGGTTGCACGCGCGGCGCCATGTCCCGGCCTTCGGTTTCGACTTGCCAGGCTTGATCGGCGTCCTTGGTGCGCGACGTCAGGGTCAGGCGCGCCACGGAACTGATCGAGGCCAGGGCTTCACCGCGAAACCCGAGGCTCATCACCTGCTCAAGGTCTTCGAGGTTGCGAATCTTGCTGGTGGCGTGTCGCGCCAAGGCCAGCGGCAGGTCGTCAGCGGAAATGCCGCTGCCGTCGTCGCGCACCCGCAGCAGTTTGGTGCCGCCCAGCTCGACGTCGACATCAATGCGCTTGGCGCCGGAGTCGAGGCTGTTTTCCAGCAACTCCTTGATCACCGATGCCGGGCGCTCAACTACCTCACCGGCGGCAATCTGGTTCGCCAGGCGTGGGCTGAGCAGCTCGATACGAGCGGCATTGGTCAGCGCCTGATTCATTCTTTGGCCGCCAGTTCGGTGCCGGGAATGGTCAGGGTCTGACCGATTTTCAGCTCGTCGCTTCTCAGATTGTTGGCGCTGCGCAGGGTGGCCGGGGACACCTGATAACGCACGGCAATCATCGCCAACGTCTCGCCCGGGCTGACGCGATGGTCGCGCGGGCCCTGGGCGATTTTGCCGGAATCACGCAGCCAGGCAATGTAAGTGCCCGGTGGCGGATTCTGCTGGAAGAACTGGCGCACGCCGCTGCTGATCGACCGCGCCAGCGCTTGCTGGTGGTTCGCAGCAGCGAGTTTCGAGGCTTCGTTGGCGTTCGAGATAAACCCGGTTTCGACCAGGATCGACGGGATATCCGGCGACTTCAACACCATGAACCCCGCCTGCTCCACACGCTGTTTGTGCAGTGGCGTGACGCGCCCGATGTTGGTCAAAACTTTCTGGCCGACGTTGAGGCTGGAGGTCAGCGATGCGGTCATCGACAGGTCGAGCAACACGCCCGCGAGCATGCGGTCCTTGTCGTCGAGGCTGACGTTGCCGGCACCACCGATCAAGTCGGAACGGTTTTCACTGTCGGCAAGCCAACGCGCGGTTTCGGAAGTCGCGCCGCGATCCGACAGGGCGAACACCGAAGCACCAAACGCAGCGGCGGAAGGCGCGGCGTCGGCGTGGATCGAAACGAACAGGTCGGCGCCCTTCTTCCGCGCAATTTCGGTACGGCCGCGCAATGGAATGAAGTAGTCGCCGGTACGGGTCAGTTCGGCGCGGAAGCCTTTCATGCCGTTGACCTGACGCTGCAATTCACGGGCAATGGCCAGTACCACGTCTTTTTCACGTTGACCGCGCGAGCCCGAGGCACCCGGGTCTTCGCCGCCGTGGCCGGCATCGATCACCACAATAATGTCGCGTTTGCCGGCCGGCGCTGGAGGCAGTTTGACCGGCGGATCAATCGGCGTGACCGGCACCGGGGCCACCGTCGCGACGTTGGTCGGCGCCGGAATCGGCGCGGCATCGGCCGGGTTGTCGAACAGATCGACCACCAGACGATTGCCGTACTGGGCGTTCGGCGCCAGGGTGAAGCTCTTCGGCGTCACGGCTTTTTTCAGGTCGATGACCACGCGCAAATCGGTCGGCGTGCGTTGCGCCGAGCGCATAGCGGTAATTGGCGTGTTGGCGCTGTTGACCTTAAGCGGCGCCCCGAGGGACGCGCCATTGATGTCGATAACCAGCCGATCCGGCGACGTCAGGGTGAACACACTGTGTTGCACCGGCCCCGTGAGGTCGAATACCAGTCGTGTGTTATCCGGAGCACGCCACAGGCGAACGCTGTTGACCTTCGATTCGGCCACAGCGTCGACGGTTACCGCCAAAAACAACAATCCTACGGCAGCTACCATCGCGCGAAAGCGCATACCTGACCCCATCATTTAATTGGATTCCAATGCCAAAGCGGCACACCACGACTCGCCGCGCGAGCCCTGGGACAAAATTTTCAGCGAACGCCCGCTGTCTTGCGGGCTAATGGTAATGGTCAGGTCGGGCTTTGGCAAAAAGCCTGCACCCTTCTGGGGCCATTCGATCAAACACATGGCGTCGTCATCGAAGTAGTCGCGGATGCCCAAGTACTCCAGTTCTTCCGGATCGACCAGTCGATACAGGTCGAAATGGAAGGCGCGAATGTCGCCGATCTCGTAGGGCTCGACCAAAGTGAACGTCGGACTTTTTACCGCGCCGACATGCCCCAAGCCACGAATGATGCCGCGCGACAGGGTAGTTTTGCCCGCGCCCAGATCGCCTTCGAGAAAAATCAGACCGTGTCCTTGGGTGGTTCGTGCGATACGCGCACCGAATGCGCTCATTGCTTCTTCATCAGCCAGGTACAGGGTTACTTCAGACACGGTGCTTGCTCCTCCAACAACTGACGAATGGCTGGAATCAGATCACTGGCCGCCAGCCCACGGCCGAATTTACCTTGTTGCAAACCTGCGTTGGCGTGCAGCCAGACCGCCAGGCACGCGGCGTCGAATGCCTGCATGCCTTGCGCCAGCAACGCGCCGACCAGTCCGGCGAGCACGTCGCCCAAACCGGCAGTGGCCATCGCTGGGTGACCCTGATGGCACAACGACAAACGTCCATCGGGGCTGGCGATCAAGCTGCCAGCGCCTTTCAGAATCACCACAGCTGTGTATTTTTTGCTCAACGCATGAGCGGCGGCGGCCCGATCGGCCTGCACTTCGGCGGTGCTGATCCCGAGCAAACGCGCGGCTTCACCGGGATGCGGGGTGATCACGCAATCCTTCGGCAGCGTTACCTGCTGCTCGGCGAGCATATTCAGCGCATCGGCGTCCCAGACTTGCGGCAGCGGCGCATTGGCCGCCGCCGATAACAGGCTGCGACCCCACGCAGCCTGCCCGAGGCCCGGGCCAACCACCAGCACGGAAACCTTATCCAACAATTCCATCAACTGATTGGCCGACGAAGTGCCGAGCACCATCGCTTCGGGGATTCTCGCCAGCGCCGCCGGCACATGTTCGCTGCGCGTCGCCACCGAAACCATGCCCGCGCCACTGCGCAATGCACTTTGCGCGCTCAGCAAAATCGCGCCACCAAAACCGCGATCTCCGCCGATCAGCAGCACGTGGCCAAACTTGCCTTTGTGCGAGGTTGGCGCACGGTGCGCCGGACGCGGAAGGTTGCCGGGATTGAGACCCCGCGCGGTGCTGGCGGCGTTTTCCAGCAACTGCGGATCGGCGTGCAGATCGTTGAACACCAGTTCACCGACGACATCCGCCGCATCACCGGTAAACAGGCCGATTTTCAAACCGATGAAGGTCACGGTCAGATCAGCCCGAACCGCGCCGCCGAGCACGCGACCGGTATCGGCGCACAAGCCTGAGGGGATATCCACGGCGGCAACCGGCAGTTCACTGGCATTGATCGCCGCGATCACGCTGGCGTAGGGCTCTCGCACCTCGCCGGTCAAACCGGTGCCGAGCAAGGCGTCGAGGATGATGCCGCGCAATTCGGATTGTGCAGAGCCGTTTTTGATCGAGACTTTTTCCGCCAGCGCCTCGGCATGCGCGCGAGCCGCATCGCCCTGCAAACGTTGCGGTTCGCCGACCGCCAACACGCGCACTTGCCAACCGGCGCGCTGCGCGAGCACGGCGACCAGATAACCGTCGCCCGCATTGTTGCCGTGACCGGCCAGCACTGTCAGTTCGCTGGCCGTCGGCCACTGGCGGACCATCGCCCGCCACGTTGCCCGGGCCGCGCGTTGCATCAATTCGAAGCCCGGCGTGCCAGCCGCGATCAGGCTCGCATCGAGCTCTCGCACTTGCGCGGCGCTGTACAGCGCGTCGGGTAAATCATCTTTAGTCTGCGGCATGCGTCTTCGGGCTCCGATGTCTGGCAGAATTATACGCACCTCAGCTCCGGTTTCTCTCGTCTCATGCCCGCTATTACCACAGACCTGCCCGCCCTCGCCCAATCCATCAAGGACTGGGGCCGCGAGCTGGGCTTCCAGCAAGTCGGCATCAGCGGCCTGGACCTTGCCGAGCATGAACAGCATCTGCAGCGCTGGCTCGAAGCCGGCTACCACGGCGAAATGGAGTACATGGGCGCCCATGGCAGCAAACGCTCGCACCCGGAAGAACTGGTGCCCGGCACGTTGCGGGTAGTTTCGCTACGCATGGACTACCTGCCCGGCGACACGCAAATGGCGCAATTGCTCGCCCAACCGGAGAAAGCCTACGTATCGCGTTATGCCTTGGGCCGCGATTACCACAAATTGATCCGTAAACGCGTGCAACAACTCGCAGAAAAAATTCAAGCGGTCATCGGCCCGTTCGGTTATCGCGCCTTTGTCGACAGCGCCCCGGTGCTGGAAAAAGCCATCGCCGAGAAGGCCGGGCTGGGCTGGATCGGCAAAAACACCTTGGTGTTGAACCGCAAGGCCGGCAGTTATTTCTTCCTCAGCGAATTGTTCGTCGACCTGCCGTTGCCCGTAGACCCACCCCACGCCACCGAACACTGCGGCCGCTGCACCGCGTGCCTGGACATTTGCCCAACCAACGCGTTCGTCGGCCCGTACGTACTCGATGCCCGACGCTGCATTTCGTACCTGACCATCGAACTGAAAAGCGCGATCCCGGAAGAATTGCGGCCCCTGATCGGTAATCGAGTATTCGGCTGCGATGACTGCCAGATCGTCTGCCCGTGGAACCGCTTCGCCCGACCGACCGGCGAAAGCGACTTCAAGCCACGGCACAATCTCGACAACGCCGAATTGGCCGAACTGTTTATGTGGGACGAGGAGCGCTTTCTCAGCAGCACCGAGGGTTCGCCGCTACGTCGCGCCGGTTATGAGCGCTGGTTGCGCAATCTGGCGGTGGGTTTGGGCAACGCGCCATCGAGCATTCCGGTGCTGGAGGCGTTGAAGGCGCGGCGCGAATATCCGTCAGAACTGGTCCGCGAACACGTCGAATGGGCGCTCAAACAACACGGCCTCATGTAGCAGCTGCCGAAGGCTGCGTTCGAGGCCGCAGGACTCGCGCGATATTTGAATATTGACGACTGCTTCGCAGCCGGACGCAGCCTTCGGCAGCTGCTACAGGGACGGAGTTGGCGTCAGGCTTAGTGGTGCGCCATCCAGTACGCCTGAACTCAAAGCGCCGCTGGTTCTCGAACATGTCGAGTGAGCCCAAACAACACGGCCTCATGTAGCAGTTGCCAAAGGCTGCGTTCAAGGCCGCAGGACTCGCGCGATATTTGAATATTGACGACTGCTTCGCAGCCGGACGCAGCCTTCGGCAGCTGCTACGGGGACGGAGTTGGCGTCAGGCTTCGTCGTTGTAGACGAATTTGGGCATTTCCCAGTGAAAGCGGATTGCCAGCAGGCGCAGCAGGAACCCGCCAAACAAGGTGACCAGAATCGCCTGCTCGCCGGGCATTTGCAGGTAAATGCACAGCATGTAGCACCACGCCGCTGCGAAGGAAACGCTGGCATAGAGCTCGCGGCGGAAGATCAGCGGGATGTCGTTGCAGAAGATGTCGCGCAGGATGCCGCCGAATACTCCGGTGATCACGCCGCTGACCGACGCCACCAACATGCCGTGGCCCATTTCCAGCGCGGTCATGCAGCCGATCAGGGTGAACGCCACTAGGCCGACGGCGTCGAGCACCAGAAACAGCGAGCGCAGGTGGCGCATCCAACGCGCGGCAAACACCGTGAACATCGCTGCGACCGAGGTCAGGATCAGGTATTCCGGGTGCTTGACCCACGTCAGCGGGTAGTGGCCGAGCAGCACGTCGCGCACCGAACCGCCGCCGAGCGCGGTAACGCACGCAATCAGCACCACGCCAAACCAGTCCATGCCGCGACGGCCGGCAGACAGCGCGCCGGTCATGGCTTCGGCGGTGATGGCGATCAGATAGAGCATCAGCAACATGGCGGCGGTCCTGGCAGGAAGGCGCGCAGTCTAGCCATTTCGGGGGCGCACCAGAAGAGGGCAAGCGCCATTCGCCCACTTCCTGTGGCGAGGGGGCTTGCCCCCGTCGGAGTGCGAAGCGCTCCCCAGCATTTGTCAGTCAGAGTGCGTTTTGAGGTTTTGCGACTGCTGAGCAGCCGAACGGGGGCAAGCCCCCTCGCCACAATGTTCCCCGCAGGATCAGAACTTGATGAAATGCTTGCGGTAATGCTGCAGCTCGGCGATCGACTCGCGGATGTCGTCCAGCGCCAAGTGGGTGCTGCCCTTCTGGAAGCTGTCGCGCACGTCCGGCGCCCAGCGTGCGGCCAGCTCTTTGAGCGTCGACACGTCGAGGTTGCGGTAATGGAAGTAGCTTTCCAGGGATTTCATGTGCGTATAAAGGAAGCGCCGGTCCTGGCAGATGCTGTTGCCGCAGATCGGCGACTTGCCCTTCGGCACCCACTTCTCGAGAAACGCGATGGTCTCGGCTTCGGCTTCAGCCATGCTGATGCGGCTGTCGCGCACTCGTTGGGTCAGGCCCGAGCCGCCGTGCTGGCGGGTATTCCACTCATCCATGCCAGCGAGAATCGCGTCGCTGTGATGAATGGCGATCACCGGACCTTCGGCCAACGTGTTGAGGTCACTGTCGGTGACAATGGTCGCCATCTCGATGATGACGTCGGTATCAGGGTTCAGACCGGTCATTTCCAGGTCGATCCAGATCAGATTCTGCGGGTTTTGCATGTGTCGGCTCCTAGGCAATGCTGCGCAGTTTAGCCTAGGCAACCGGCGGGGCGTGCTAAACTCGCGGCCGTTTTACCTAATCGCTGCATTCTTGATACGGAACACCCATGGCCAAACGCCAACTCAATCGTCGTCAAAACTGGCGCATCGAAAAAATTCAGGGCGAGCGCGCTGCCCGCGCCGCCAAACGCGAGTCCTCGGCCGTCGAGGCACTTGAGGGCGGCGACCTGGGCCCGGAACAGACCGGCCTGGTGATCGCGCACTTTGGTGTGCAGGTCGAAGTCGAAGCGCTCGAAGGCGAGCTGGCTGGTGAGGTGTTCCGCTGTCACTTGCGCGCCAACCTGCCTGCGCTGGTGACCGGCGATCAGGTGGTCTGGCGTGCCGGCAACCAGGGCATCGGCGTCATCGTCGCGCAATTGCCGCGCAAAACCGAACTCTGCCGCCCGGACAGCCGTGGCCAGCTCAAGCCGGTTGCCGCCAACGTCGACATGATCGTGATTGTCTTCGCGCCGCTGCCCGAGCCGCACGCCAACCTGATCGACCGATATCTGGTTGCCGCCGAGCACGCCGGGATTCGTCCGCTGCTGCTGCTGAACAAATTCGATTTGATCGATGAGCAGAACGCCCCCGCGCTGAATGCCTTGCTCGCGGTTTACCGCACGCTGGGTTATCCGGTGCTGGAAGTGTCGGCGCATCACGGCAACGGCATGGAACAACTGCAAGAACAACTCGACGGGCGCATCAGTGTGTTTGTTGGTCAGTCCGGCGTCGGCAAGTCCTCGCTGGTCAACAGCCTGCTGCCGGAAGTCGAAACCCGCGTCGGCCCGTTGTCCGAGCTGTCCGGCCAGGGCACGCACACCACGACCACCGCGCGGCTGTTCCACTTCCCCGGTGGCGGTGAGTTGATCGACTCCCCGGGTATCCGCGAATTCGGCCTCGGCCACGTCAGCCGTGCCGACGTCGAAGCCGGTTTCATCGAGTTCAACGACTTGATCGGCACCTGCCGCTTCCGCGACTGCAAACACGACCGCGAACCCGGTTGCGCCCTGCTCAAGGCGCTGGAAGAAGGCCGCGTGCAGCAGCAACGGATGAACAGCTACCGCTCGATCATCGCCAGTCTGCCGGAAAGCAGCTACTAAACAGACGCAACCGCGGCCCGACTCAATCGGGCTGCGGTCATCTGCGCTCCTGTTACAAAATCCCCTTCGTATTAAACGTCAGACTTCTCTGTAGGGCCTGCGCACGCTCGCGCGTAGGGCTTTTCTGTTTATCGCCCAAGGTCTTGTGACCGTCACGCAACGCCCTACATTCAAGCCCTCTTCGCTCTTTGGCGACACCGAGGGACAGTCATGCAAACCTATCATTTGTTCATCAGCCACTCGTGGAACTACTCCGACGCCCACGACAAACTGGTGAGCCTGTTAACCGCCCACCCCACGTTCACTTTCAAGAATTTCTCCGTTCCGCCACATAACCCGATCGTTGGCGCGCGCACCGACAAGCAGTTGACCGAAGCCATCGAAAACAAAATCCGCCCGTGCTCCGCCGTGTTGATCATGGCCGGCATGTACGCCAGTTACAGCAAGTGGATCAACAAGGAAATCGAGATCGCCCAACGCATGGGCAAGGTAATCATCGCGATCAAGCCGTTCGGTGCCGAACGGATTTCCGCCGTGGTGCGCAACGCCGCTCACGCCGAGTGCGCGTGGAACACCGCCAGCATCGTCAGCGCGATTCGCGCGCAAACGGCGGTGTGACGATGCGCAAGGGACTGTTCATCGGCATCAACAATTACACGCACATTTCCTCTTTGAGCGGCTGCAACGCCGACGCCATGGCGATGGCTTCGGTGCTGAAAACCGACGCTAACGGCGACCCGAATTTCAAGAACGTGGTGCTGACTTCCGCCGAGGATCACCTGGGCCGTGGAAAACTCGAAGATCAGATCCGCGAACTGTTCTCCGGCGATTGCAACGTGGCGCTGCTGTATTTCGCCGGTCATGGGGTTTTCGATGACGACACCGACGAAGGCATGCTGGTCCCGCAGGACTACCGCACTGCACGCGATGGCATTCGCATTAGCGACATCCTCAATTGGGCTTCGAAAGCGGTACAAATCAAAAACAAAGTGATCATTCTCGATTGCTGCCAGGGCGGCTCGGCGGGCGAAATCCGCGCGCTGCGCAGTGAAAGCAGCGTGGTGGGCGAAGGCATGACCATCCTCACCGCGTGCAAGAAAGAGGAATCGGCGCTCGAGGGCGGCGGGCACGGCGTGTTCACCCGTTTGCTGCTGCAGGCGTTGCACGGCGGCGCGGCGAACATCCTCGGCAAGATCACCCCCGGCAGCCTTTACGCGTTCGTCGACAACGCCCTCGACGCCTGGGAACAGCGCCCGGTGTTCAAAACCAACGTTTCGCAATTCATCTCGTTGCGGGAAGTGTCGCCGCTGATCCCCAAGGAAATCCTGCGCAAATTGCCCGAATGGTTCGCCGAGGCCGAATCAACCTTCGCCCTCGACCCCAGCTACGAACCGACCGAACCGAGCTTCGAGCCCGACCACGGCGAAGTCTTCGCGCAACTGCAAAAGTGCAACCGTCACAGCCTGATCGAACCGGTGGAAGCCGAGCACATGTACTACGCCGCCATCAACTCAACCGGCTGCCGCCTCACCGCACTCGGCGCCTACTACCGCGAACTCGCACTCAAGGGACACTTCTGATGCCCGTCTTTATCAGCTACCGCCACACCGACCGCCCACAAGCCATCGCCCTCAACGAACGCCTGAAACGCGCCGGCATCAAAACCTACCTCGACGTGCTCGACGCGGAATCGCAAACCACCGACGACATCACCACCGTCATCACCCGCAACATCACCGAATGCACGCACTTGCTCGCCGTGGTCTCGGACAAAACCGCGCAATCGTGGTGGGTGCCGTTTGAAATCGGTGAAGCGACCATCAGCAATCGGCGGATTTGCTCGTTCAAGACCGGGAACAGCGAACTGCCGGAATATCTGGATAAATGGCCGAAGCTGGTTCAGGGGGCCGACATTGATTTTTTCATTGATGAGTATCACCGCGAGGTGAGCCATAACCGCTCGATTGCACTTGAGTCTGTCAGTGGCACTGAGTCGGCGAGGTTGTTTAACAAGAGCAATGCGGATCGGTTTCATGCTGAGCTTAAAAACCGGATACGTCGGGGGTTTTGAGGCGAGATGAACGAAAAAGCCGCGATTAATTCGCGGCTGCGTGAGTGCGAATAACCTCAAGAAACTCTTGAGACAAAACCACATTACTTAAAGAAAACTGTTGATTACCCTCCTTCAAGGTAATGACAAGAGTTTTGAAAAGAATATTATTCCGAACTCGAACCGACTGAACATCGTCATACCGGATGAAATCCCTGCGCTCGTAACCGGGGGCCTCATCAAGAAAAACAAACCCACCAGGAACAATCGAGATACTGACCTGTAAGTCGCGCTTTGCGAAACTTCGGATAACAAACCCGACAATGCTCACTGAAATTGACAAACCAAGTGGCCAGCCCCACACATAATCCCCCAACGAAAGAAACGGAATAAACAGAAGCGTGAACATCCCCGTAGTCACGATATTACTCATGGCAGCCCAATGCATAATTGTTAAACCAACGGGCGCGTTCCAGACAGCTTTCATCAATCTTCCTTATTTGCGGTTTAGTTCAACATCTGTGGATATGTATCGGGATCAGGCAGTCCGACGATTTGCTAAATTACAGGCAACGTTCAATATCAACTAGCCGCGTGGTAGGCCCATTGGCTTTCAGGCGTTCAGTGACAACTTTCGGCCATAAATTACGGGAGCGGCGTTTTGCCAGATTGTAGGTGAGTTCCTGGATGCGGCAGACAGGATAGAAGCACAGATCGAGTACCAAGCCCAGGACATCAATACCGCGTAAAAAGTTCTTACCTCCCATCTCTTGCTTTGCGTGATTGATGCTTTCGAGTGTTTGCTTAAAGCTGTCGCTCATTCTAGGTCGCACGGATAACTGGCTTTTTACAAATGCGTCCGACTCACTGTGATTACCGTTTTCATCGAAATAGGGGCCATTGTTCATGTAGGAGCGGATGTACTCCCAAAAGCTTTTCTGCATCTCCAATGATTTACCGAGCGGTGAGCCGAGGCTGACCATCAGTGCCATATCCCGCTTTTCGAAGCTGTAAACGTGAATTTCCAGGGATGCGCTTTGCATGCCACCGAAATGGGGGCCGACTAGTTGAAATTCTTTAGCCACAGCTGAAATACCATCCCATGCAGCGTGGAATAGTTCGCCTTCGTGATCCAAGTACACTTCGCGGGTGCGGCGGTTAAACAAAACAGGTAGCGGTAGCGGACGTAAGATTTCCCATAAGAATGGCACTACAAATAGCGGAGCACATATTGACAGCATTATGTAAAAGCCTTCGGCTTCGCCGCTTTGCATAAGAGTGAAGAGTCCAAGCCCGATTCCTGCGCCACCTCCAACACCGCCCAACAAACCCGTCATCAGTCCTCTATTAGAGTCGCCACCCGTTTGCAAAGCCAGGTAATGCTCGGTGTGCTCATCGGTAATGAACAGCTCCATCGGCTTTTCACCCGTAGACTTGTGCGCTTCAAGTATCGCCTTGGGTGTAGCGTTGTAGCGCGGTATCTCTGGCGTATTCATATCCATGCTCGCTCCATGATTTTTACCGCTGGTAAAGTCAGCCCCTCTTGTGGGGAGTAGATCAATTCACCCTCGATATGCCGCAAGTCCCTCACACCATCTTCATGGTACACACGACGGTATGGAGTGACGCCAACAGGTATAGGAATGCGGGTACCGCTGTGCTGGGAAAAATCTTTGCCCGTCCATTCCACCTTCTTGTTCAGATCGGAGTGATAGCCGAGCGTATCGCCCCAAACTTCGACGCCCTTGAAGTGAATCATGGCGTCGGTCAGCAGTACGTTTTCACCCGGAAGTTTCAGGAGCAGGTATGTGGAGGTTACCTGTCCTTGATAAGGGTTCATTTCTGCAAGGCGACAAGCATCGAAACTTATGGGAAACAGAATGGGGTACAACGTATCCATGGACAGGTTGTAGCTGTTCGACCATGTGTCGTCTGGACGGATCCCAAAACGGCTGGTTTTAACCCAATGCTCCAGCGGCGTGTCCGCTGTATAAAGTCGTGCAATAACCCCCGTGACAATTACTAAGGTGAGGCCAAGTATTTTTATGGCTACATGAGGTGCAACATTCATCCCGCTGGCTATGGCCGCAGCCTCACCGACCATCACTGCGGCTTGTGCAGCACGGTAAGCACGGAAAATTTTCACATAGAGCGCGATGCCGGCCAGTTCGGCGCTGGCGATAGTCAAATTCGTCGCCATGGTGTCGAAATCACCATTTTGGTACGCCTCAAAGGCGTCCACCCCATAGAACACAACATCGAAGGCCAATACGGCAACCTGTGCCCCCCCTGTAATAGCTGCCCGACCCAAGGTTTTAAAAAGCGATAGCCGTGACGAAACTGAAAACCGCCCACTTTGGCGGACAGCCGTTTCCCAATTAACTTCGGCTACTCGCTGAAATACTGCGGCGCCTGCTGCTGCAACACCAAATGCCGCCCCGACTGCACTAAAGCCATTTTTCACCGTTTTTTTATCAACAAACGCACTACCGGACGCAACAAAGTTTACCCCCGCCACCAACGTCACAATCGATTTGATCGGCGCCTGACTGAGCAAGCCTTTCAAATCAAACATGCCGCTCAGTTCTACCCCCGCCGCCAGATTCGCCGGCAACGACGGCAGCTTGGTGCTGGCCGGGACTAAATGCATGAACGGAATACCCTCAGCCACTCCGCTAGCCAGCGGTGCGACGCTCAGCGAAGCAGGCGCCGCAGGCCGCGTCCCCATCAAATCGCTAAACCACTCGCCTAACTGACGCGAAGTAACTCCCGAGGTCTGGATGCGCTGATCGCTGCGGGCCAGCGCTGCCGCCATGTACAAACGCCCTGCGGCGCCAGTGGATTGTTCACCCTGATGCAAATGCAGCCCGGCCACCGGAGCGATGGACAGAAACAACGCCTCAATACTTGAAACCGGTTTGTGTTGCTTCAGTTTGTCGGCGGTCCGGTTGATCGCCTCTGCATAACCAAACGCTCTAGCGAGTTTGCTGGCGCCTTCTTGCACGGCTGCGTTGTTGTCGCGAGCTGAATCGCTTAAATCCACTAGGTATTTGATTTCGCTGACACCTAGACGAGATGGCAACCCGAGCAAGGCCCACAACAGCCAAGGCTTACCCGGGGAATTACCTTCCAGATTCAGCGCAATTGCCTGAGCTCCAGGACTGGTACTGGCCGGTCCCAGACAAGCCGCCGCGAAATGCAATTCCAGTTCTTCACGAGCAATTGCCTGGGTTATGTCGAAATGTCCGCAGGCAGTGTCCATGCTCGATGGGCCGGTCCCTTGCAAAGTGTCGAACCACGCTACCCAAAATTGAGCCAAACGGCGCGTATCAGCCGCATATCGATCGAGGTGAATGTCTTGATCTTTCCAGGCTCGCTGCAGTTCGTCATAGCGGGTGATGGACGGCAATTGCACGCTCAGTTGGCGGTCGCCTTCGCTCAGTGACTTGATCACACCGGCCAAGGCCCATTCTTCAGCGTGATGTTCCTGATAACTGTCGAAGGCCGCTTTGCGCACTCGCATCAGCGCGGCGAGGTCGAGGAGCACTCCCCAGGCGTCATCGAGGATCGCGAAGGTCTGTTGCTCGCAGGCCTTCATTTGACGCTGCAGTTTCATCCAGTCGGGCGCATGTTCAGTTTCGGGCTGAGCGCTCCAGCCGTAGCTCGCCGCATCGTGGTACTCGCCAATCTGGCCAGCAATGGTGCCGACCGCACCGCTCAGCGGCGCAACACCCGGCACCAGACTGCGCATGATGCGCTGCCGTACAAGCGGGTCGGTTTTGGCGGTTTGATACTGCGTCTTGCTCCAGCGCGCGGGCGACCATACCAAAGAAGCAGCATCACCCGCCCTGAGCAGGAGGTGCGGTTTGACCCGTGTATCGATCACTTTTCCAGCGCGCGGGGTCTGCGTGAGTTGCGCTTTTTCGACTTCATATTCGACCAGCCTGGGCGGGTTGCTCTCCCACACATACAGCCAGCCATCGCGTAACAAACGAGCGGTGTAGTTGAGCGCGTGTTTGCTCAGATCAGGATGGCGCGGCCCTGACTCCGGGAATTGACCATTCAATGCGGGTAAACCGTATGCACTGACATCGACAGCGGTGGTTGGGCCCAGCGCGTATCGCAATGGCAGGACGGCTGCGAACAGCGGGCACGTGCCAACGCGAGTCTTTTTCTGGACGCTCATGGATTTTTCTCCGGGTTGGCGGACAAGCTGAGGGCCTGCATTAGCAATTCGGGCAGAGTGATCTGCGCCGCCAGACCTTGATTGGCCGGTGCCGCGTCGAATTCAGGCGCTGCGTTTTCCCAGGCACACACCGGTGCGCTGCCGTGCCACAACCAGACGCTATCAACGCCATGCCAAAATCCTCCAGGCCACTGCGCATCAGCCAAAAAGGCGCGGCGTAGCACGGCGCTATCCGCCAGACGCAACCAGAACTCTTGTTGTTGTTCATCAAAGACGCGTAGTCGACGTTGCAGAATCGGCAGCAAATGTCGGGCGCTTTGCGCAGAAGCCATCCACACGCCATGCTGCAGGTCCGCGCCGCTCCAGGCGGCATAAGCCGAACTGCCAACGGACGCATTCAGCAGAAAAGGCCCTGCCGCACTAATGGGCTCGTAGGCAGTGCCGTTGAAAAGCGCTATCGGCTGGTCTTGGCCGTAGTGCTCGTGGAGCCAATCCGTGGCGTTCTCGTATCGGGCACCGTCAACCAGCAGCAATCCCTTACCTGGGATGATTGGCTTCATGCTTGAACCTCCTGCAGATTCGGCTGGGCAGCGTCACAAACCGGGCAGATGCCTGAATCAGCCTCCCGAAAAACGATGTTCTGCTTGAGCAATGCCTCCATGGAGACGATGTCAATGACCATCACGTCGGCAGTGATTGACGTCGCAGTGATCGCTTGCTGCGCAGCCATGCCGGCCACCGGCGAGCCACCCTCGACAATCGCCACGCTGCTGAAAATCCCCCCGGCATTGATCACGATGTGGTGCCCGCCCGCCGTCAGCGTCAGGCTTGAACCGGCATCGATTACCACTTGGCTGGCGGTCACGCGCGCGTGTGGCCCGGCCTGAATCACCAGGGTTCCCGCCGTGGTGGAACTGCTGTTGCCGCTGATGCTGATCAGTTCGTCGCTGCCGATCACGGTATGGCGCACGCCTTGGGTGGTGTGCGATTCATCGCCCTGGATCAGGCTGGCGCTGTGGCTGTCGACCTGCTCAAAACGCTCGCCGCCGATCAGGCTGTGGCTGTCGCGGCTGATCTGTTCGCGGCGGTCATTACCGATCTGGCTGGCGCTGTCATTGAGGATCAGTTGTTCGAGATCGCGTTGCGCGCGCAGGTAGATTTTTTCCTGGCCGGCGCGGTCCTCCAATGCCAGTTCGTTGTAGCCACCGGTGTGCGGCGAGCTGTGGCTGCGCAGCACGCTTTTGGTTTTATGTTCAGGGAGTGCGTAGGGCACGGGCGTGACTTTGTTGGCGACACAGCCGGTAATCAGCGGTTGGTCGGGGTCGCCTTCGAGGTAGGTCACCACCACTTCCATGCCGATGCGCGGCACGGTCACCGCGCCGAAATTCTCCCCCGCCCAACTGGAGGAAACCCGCAACCAGCAGCTGCTTTTTTCGCTGTCGAGTTCGGCGCGATCCCACGGCAGCTCGACCTTGACCCGGCCGTACTCATCGCAATAAATCTCTTCACCGGCCGGCCCGGTGACGCGCGCAGTCTGGCTGACCAGCGGGGCTCTTCGCGGCCGCGACGGCGGGCGGTAATGCACGTCCCACGGGATGGCGCTAAAACTGTTGCGATAGCCTTGGGTGAAGCCATCAGCCGCTTGGACGTCGCTG
>NZ_MKGS01000195.1:0-112043 GCF_002836905.1 Pseudomonas sp. 43NM1
GTCCGGACGTTGCCCGAGCAATTGCGCGGGCAGCGACGACGGCAGTTTCAGCGCCGCGCCCAACGCCAGGGTGGGCCGCTGCAATTGCGCGCCGGCGCCCGGACCAAAACCTGCGAGCGCTGCCAGTTGATTGCGGCTGAGGGCGATTTCTTCGTCCAGCGCATCGATCTGCCGATGGGTTTCCGGCAGCGGCGTTTGTGCCTGGCTGACTTCGAAATGGGTGCCAATGCCACCGTCCAGACGCTTCTGCGCGAGGTCGAGAATCTGCTGTTGTTGCTGCAGCATCGCCGCAACGATGTCGCGTTGCGCGTAGTGCAGCGACAGTTCGATGTAGGCGCGAACGATGTTGTTCTGCAATTCAAGCTGCGCCAGCCGCGCTTCGGCGGCGCTCATGCGTGCGAGGTCCACGGCGCGTTCGCTGGCATTGGTTTCGCGGCCCCAGAGGTCGAGGGCGTAGCTGAAACCCAGCGCGGCGTTGTTGTCCCAGGTTGTGGTGTTGGAGAGTTCGCCGGGGCCGTAGAACTGATCGGTCGGCCAGTTGTGGCGCTTGAGCGTGGCGTCGCCATTGATCTGCAACGACTCGGCGGCCTCGGCAATCCCGGCCATCGATCTGGCCTGGCGCACACGGGCGCTGGCCATGGCAATGCTCGGGCTGCCCTGCACGGCGAGGTCGATCCAGCGGTTCAGTTGCGCATCGCCATAGGCCTGCCACCATTGGGCGGTGGGCCAGTGAGCGTCTTGTGCAGCGTTGCGAATGGCTTCGTCGGTGGCCAGCGAATCAGCCTCCAGTGCCGTGCCTTGCGGGGCAATGCCATGGGTACCGATGCAGCCGCTGATTGCCAGGGTTAAAGCCAAAACACTGAGCGTCTTGAGCGCTCTGTTGATGCGACGCGGCACTGCTGCAAATTCCTGAGAAGGGGGAGGTACAAATTACTGTGGGAACGGACACCGCAACCCTTGTGGAAGAGAGCTTGCTCGCGATTGCGGTCTGACATTCAACAATGATGTCGACTGACACTCAGCCATCGCGAGCAAGCTCGCTCCCACAAAGTGTGTGCCGTACGCCAGTTCCTGCGGTGGCGGCAATTCTATGGGGACGCCTGAACGGCGATAAGCTGGGAATCCTGTGAATCTTTGTTACCGTTAACGCGATAATCCCTTTGTCGGGGTCACCGCCCCGCAACTTCGTGTCACAATTTGCCATCGAACCCGAGAGCACCCCATGGACACTTTGCAAAACATGCGCGCCTTCAGTTACGTGGCCGAGGCCGGCAGCTTCACCGCCGCCGCCGTGCAACTGGACACCACGACAGCCAACGTCTCGCGCGCGGTCTCTAATCTGGAGGCCCACCTGCAAACCCGCCTGCTCAACCGCACCACCCGCCGCATCGCGTTGACCGAGGCCGGCAAGCGCTATTTACTGCGCTGCGAGCAGATCCTCGCCTACGTCGAAGAGGCTGAAGCGGAGGCCAGCGACGCCCACGCCCGCCCCGCCGGCCAACTGAAAGTGCACACCATGACCGGGATCGGCCAGCACTTCGTGATCGACGCGATTGCGCGCTATCGCAAGACGCACCCGGACGTGACCTTCGACCTGACCATGGCCAACCGCGTGCCGGACTTGCTCGACGAGGGCTACGACGTGTCCATCGTGCTCGCCAGCGAATTGCCGGATTCGGGTTTCGTCTCGCAGCGCCTCGGCATCACCTACAGCATCGTTTGTGCCTCGCCGGCCTACGTCAAAGCCAATGGTTGCGCACAAAAACCCAGCGACCTGCTCAACCACGCGTGCCTGCGCCTGGTGAGCCCGGTGATTCCGCTGGAGAAATGGACCTTCGACGGCCCCGATGGCCAGGAAATGGTCACCATCAATAGCTCACCGTTCCTGGTCAATTCGGCCGACGCCATGAAAACCGCGATCACCAGCGGCATGGGCGTCGGCGTGCTGCCGGTGTACGCGGCCATCGAAGGCCTGCGCAACGGCACGCTGGTGCGGGTGATGCAGAACTACCGCTCGCAGGAACTGAACCTGTACGCCATCTACCCCTCGCGCCAATACCTGGACGCGAAAATCAAAACCTGGGTCGAATACTTGCGCGGCTCATTGCCGGAAATTCTCGCAGCGCATCAGGCGGAATTGGCCGCGTATGAGTTGAGCGGAAGTATGGTGGGCGCCCGCGTCGCCACCTGATCCCCAACGCCTGCAGGAGCAGAGCTTGCTCGCGAAAGCGCTTTGTCAGCCAACAATGATGTTGAATGTTCGGCCGCCTTCGCGAGCAAGCTCAGCGCCTACAGGTTTACCGGTGTTCACCGAGCCGCGGAAGAATGTTAGCGTGCTTGGCATTATTCCCGACCCGCCGAGCCTTGCGAACATGAAAAAGACTGTCCTCGCCTTCAGCCGCGTCACCCCGGAAATGGTCGAACGCCTGCAACAGGATTTCGAAGTTATCGTGCCGAATCCGAAAAACGGCGACATCAACGCCCAGTTCAACGAAGCCCTGCCCCACGCCCACGGATTGATTGGCGTGGGCCGCAAACTGGGGCGCGCGCAATTGGAGAACGCCGCCAAACTGGAAGTGGTTTCCAGCGTTTCGGTGGGCTACGACAACTATGACGTGGGCTACTTCAACGAACGCGGGATCATGCTCACCAACACCCCGGACGTGCTGACTGAAAGCACCGCCGACCTGGCATTCTCGCTGATCATGAGCAGCGCCCGTCGCGTCGCCGAGCTGGATGCGTGGACCAAGGCTGGGCAATGGCAAGCGTCCGTCGGCCCGGCACTGTTCGGCTGCGATGTGCACGGCAAGACGTTGGGCATCGTCGGCATGGGCAATATCGGCGCAGCGGTTGCCCGGCGCGGTCGGCTCGGTTTCAACATGCCGATCATCTACAGCGGCAACAGCCGCAAGACCGATTTGGAGCACGAGCTCGGCGCGCAGTTTCGCAGCCTTGACGAGTTGCTCGCCGAAGCCGATTTCGTCTGCCTGGTGGTGCCGCTCAGCGACAAGACCAAGCACCTGATCAGCCATCGCGAATTGGCCTTGATGAAGTCCAGCGCCATTCTGGTGAATATCTCCCGTGGCCCGGTGGTGGACGAACCAGCGCTGATCGAGGCACTGCAAACCCAGCGAATTCGCGGCGCCGGACTCGACGTTTATGAGAAAGAACCGCTGGCGGAATCGCCATTGTTCCAGCTGAAAAATGCTGTAACCCTGCCGCACATCGGCTCGGCGACCGGTGAAACCCGTGACGCAATGGCCAATCGCGCGCTGGCCAACTTGCGCAGCGCATTGCTCGGCGAACGCCCGCAGGACTTGGTCAACCCGCAAGTCTGGAAGGGCTGAATATAGCCGGGCAAGTGTATTAAGCACTTGCCCGCTTATATAAACTTCTGCTGCTTTCAACATTTAATCAGCGTCTGCTACACACTTTGAAATTCAGTCCAACACCGAAAAACCGAATCGCACTATAGACTCCGCCACGTTACTCAACTTATAGAGTTCTGGCTACGGAGAGCATATCCATTGAACACCCTGACCACTGATCTGCTTGTCAGATACAGCAAAGTATTACTCATGGCATTTTTCAGCATTTTTGGACTATTGGTGATGTTCAGCAACTTCACCGACTATTCCACAAACTATGAATATGTCGGCCACGGCTTGAGCATGGACACCGCATTGGATCAGGAGAGCGTCAGCTATCGGGCGATTACCTCACCGATGCTGCACCACCGGATTTACTGGATCATCATTACCCTGGAAGTTCTTTACACCGCGTATTGCCTGATCGGCACCTATTACCTGTTCAAAAATCTGAAGACATCTGCAGCCGAATTTCATGAAGCAAAAAAGTTGTGCATTATCGGGCTGTTGATCGCGATATTTGTCTATTACCTGTGCCTGCAAGTCATCGGCGTCGAATGGTTCAACATGGACAAATCGACAACCTGGAATGCCAAGGACTGGGCGCGGCATATTGTCGATTTCATATTGCCGTTATTGATTTACCTGACACTTAGAATCGAGCGCTGACTGTTGCAGCGCCCGATGTTTATATCAACTCATGCCAGCTTGCCGTTGCTGTTGCTGTCGCCGTTGTTGAGGATGAGCGGCGGTTTCGGTTTACGAAACACCAGCACGTTGCCGAGCATCACCAACACCAGCCCGAACAGCGCCGGCGCGGTCCATTGATAGCCTTCGGCATAGGCCGAGACATTTAGTGCGACCACTGGGAACAACACGGTGCAATACGCCGCGCGCTCCGGGCCCATGCGCCCGACCAGCGTCAGGTAGGCGGTGAAACCGATCACCGAGCCGGGGATCACCAGGTACAGCAACGAGCCGAGGTAGCGTGCATTCCATTCGATGTCGAACGGGATGCCTTTGACCAGGCACCAGACGGTCAGCATCGCTGCGCCGTAAGCCATGCCCCAGGCGTTGGTGGTCAAGGGTTTGAGCCCGGCTTTCTGTTGCAGGCTCGAAAGCATATTGCCGGCCGAGAAACACAGAGTTCCGAGCAGCGCCAGCGCCAGACCCAGCAAGGTTTGCGGGCTGGCGGTGTGCCCGGCCAGCTCCGGCCAGAACAACAGCCCCAGCCCAAACAACCCCAGCGCACCGCCCATCAAAACGTTGCGGGCGATCCGCTGGCCGAAAAACACCCGCGCATTCAGCGCGTTCCACAGCGTTGCGGTGGAAAACACCACGGCGACCAGCCCGCTGGGGATCCACTGGCTCGCGGTGAGGAAACACATGAAATTGATGCAGAACAGGCACAAGCCCTGCGCCAGGCAAATCAAGTGTCCGCGCCGGTTCATCACTTGCAGGCGCCGGCTCAGCAGCAACATTACAAACAGCACCAGCGCCGCGAGGCCGAAGCGATAAACGATCGACACCGGAATCGCCACCACGCCCAGTTGCAGTTTCAAGGCAATCCACGTGGTGCCCCAGATCAGCACGGTGAGCAGATACAAAGAAAGGTTCATGACAATGGCTCCGGGGCAGCGTTATTGATGGGTGGGCGACATACTTTTTTTGCAATGGCGGCTTTGTGGCAGGTGTGTTTTGTTTGACTGCAGAGCATTTCTGGCATCAAGGATATTGGTGGCGAGCAAGCTCGCTCGCCACAAAGCGCGTTTGCCACCGGTCCTGCACTCGCCAGTAATCTCGGATCCGGATTTCAGTGTGCTTCGCGCAACCAGCGCGCACTTGCATAAACTTGCGCTTTTGTCGGCGGACGGGCTGGCACGCGGATGTCTACGGAGTAGGATGCGAAACGTTGGAGAGACGATCATGCCCGCACTGGAAACCCTGCAAGTTTTTCAAGCCCTCAACCGCTCGCCGAATGCTCGTCTGGAGCACAGCGCCGAGCTCGGTGACGGCATGGCTGCAGCTTTGTGGAGCAATCATCACGACGCGCAGGATTACGAAGCGCCGAGCCACCACACCCTGTCCTGCTACATCGCCGGCGGCACCGGGACTTTTCGGCGCGACCAGCCCGGCACCAAGGGCGGCCCGGACAAGCTGTGCATTCTGCCGGCCGAGCACCAGTCGGGCTGGGTGATCAACGGCGATATCCGCCTCGCGCACCTGTATTTCAGCACCGAACAATTCGCCCTCGGTTGCGTCACCTTGCTCGATCGCGAACCGCGCGAAGTGCAATTGCGCGAGTGCACTTTTCTCGACGATCCGCAGCAGGCGCGGCGCTTTCGGCAGATGCTGACGCTGAACTGGAACGAGCCCGGCGAACGGGTGCTGACCAGCAGCCTGGCGCATGAAATGCTCAGCCACGCGTTGCTCAGCCAGGTCGGCATGCGTCAGGGTTTGCGGCTCAAGGGCGGGCTTGCGGCGCATCAGCGGCGGCAATTGGTCGAGTTCATCGACAATCAATTGGCCGAACCGATCAGCCTCGGGCAATTGGCGGCGTTGTGCGCGTTGTCGGAATACCACTTTGCGCGAATGTTCCGCGAAAGCTTTGGTTTGCCACCGCACCAGTATGTATTGGCGCGGCGCATGAGCCGGGCACGGGAATTGTTGCGCTCGACCTCGCAGCCGTTGGGCGAGATTGCGCTGGCGTGCGGGTTTGCCAGCGCCAGCCATTTCACCAATCGGTTTCGCCAGGTATTGGGTGGGACGCCTGGGGAGTATCGGTTGGCGTTTTTGCGGTAGACATTGGGGGGTGGGGTGTCATTGAGATCTACCCCTCTCCCTAACCCTCTCCCCAAAGGGGCGAGGGGACTGACCGAAGTGTTCTTGGAGCCACATCGACCTGAAAAATCGAGCCGAACTCAGGCTTTGAAAGCAATGAAGATCAGCTCCCTTTCCCCCTCTCCTCTCTGGGGAGAGGGGACTGACCGAAGTGTTCTTGGAGCCAGATCGACCTGAAAAATCGAGCCGAACTCAGGCTTTGAAAGCAATGAAGATCAGCTCCCTTTCCCCCTCTCCCCTCTGGGGAGAGGGCTGGGGTGAGGGGTGGCTTTTGATCCAGCCTCAAAACTCCAATGTGCTGGAGAGCGACACCTGCCGCGAATCACCCATCGACACAAAAAACCGGCTCGCTGCCGAGGTGTAATAAGTGCGATCAAACAGGTTTTTCACGTTGAGCTGAAACTTGACCTTCTGCCCTTCAACCTTGGTGTCGTAAGTGGCAAACGCGTCCGCCACGGTATAACCCGGCAAGTCGAAATCGTTCACCGCGTTCCCCGCCCGCTCGCCGACATAACGCGCCCCCGCGCCGACGCGCAATTGGTCGCCACCGACGATGCTGCCGAAGTCGTAAACCGCCGACAGCGAACCGCTGTTCTTCGCGACGTTTTGCAGTTTCTTGCCTTTGTAATCCGGGTCTTCGATGACTTCGGCGTCGGTGTAGGCGTAGCTGCCGATCAGGCTCCAGCGGTCGCTGAGCTGGCCGCTGACATCGACTTCCAGACCTCGCGAACGCACTTCACCGGCCGCGCTGTAAATCGTCGTCGGGCCTTCGGAGTTGGCGATCAGTACGTTGCGTTTCTTGATGTCGAACAGCGCGACGTTGCCGGTGATGCGCCCCGGCATTTCCAGCCGCGCGCCGATTTCCCACGACTTGGCTTCCTCCGGCGCGACGCTGCCATCGAGCACCACACTGCTGCCGCTCAACGGCGCGATGGTCGAGTTGGGTTTGAACGATTCGGTGTAGCTGCCGTAGAACGACAACTCGTCGGTGTAGCGATACACCAGGCCGGCGCGCGGCACCCATTTCTGCCCGTTGCTGTCGGTGTTGGCCTTGAACGGCACGCCTTTGCCGGCGTACTGGTCGTACTCCTGAAAGCGCCCGCCGGCGACCAGAATCCACTGATCGGTGAGGTGAATCGAGTCCTGCACAAACACCGAATCGCTGCGCAGTTGATCGGTCTGCGCACTGTCCGCCGGGCTCACAGTAGTGCCCGCCACTTCACGGCCATACACCGGATTGACGTAGCTGAAGTTGCTCAGGCTTTTCTGCCGGATCAGGTCTTCGCGGTAGATTTTGCGGTACTCGTCATCGACGCCGAACACCAGGTCGTGCTGCATGCCCAGCACGTTGACTTTGCCTTCGAGGCTGGCGGTGGTGAAGCGGTCGGTGCTGATCGCGTTTTGCGTGCCGTCCATGCTCCGGGTCAGCGTGCCTTTGTTGGTGTCGATGGCGGTGACACGCACTTGGCTGGCGTCGTAGGTTTCGCGATTCCAGCTGTACCCGAAGTGCGCGCTCCAGTCGTCGTTGAACTGGTGATCGGCCTCGAAGTGATACAGGTCCGAGCGCCCTTCCATGTTGTTGAATGGTTCGTCGAGGCGCTCGTTGCGCGAGATGTCCAACGGGTGATTGGTGCGCGGGTCGATGATCGTGCCACGGTCGAATGGCGTGAGGAATTCGCGGTGTTCGTAGGAGAACAACAGCTGGGTGTTTTCGCCGAACCAAGCCAGCGACGGCGCGACCAGCGTCTCGCGGTGCGTACCGAAATTGCGCCAGTAATCTTCGTCTTCGTGGTCGAGGACCATGCGGTAAGCCAACCCGGAATCGCCCAGCGCGCCGGTGCTGTCGAGGCCGCCGCCGCTGCCGTTCTTGCCGTCGCCGTAGGTCGAACCGCGCAACGTCAGCGCGTTGTATTGCGTCAGTTCGGGTTTCTTGCTGACCATGTTGACCACGCCGCCTGGGTCCTGAATGCCATAGAGCAGCGACGCCGGGCCTTTGAGCACTTCAACGCGATCGACGGTGGCGTTCATCCCACGGCCCTGAATCACCGGCATGCCGTCGCGCATGATCGAGCCGTTGCGGTTGTCGCCGAAACCGCGAGTCATCACCGAATCCTGGGTGCTGGCCAACGTGTTGCCCTGGGTGATGCCGCTGACATTGGCCAGCGCATCATCGAGATTGCGCGGCGCCTGATCGCGGATCACCTGCGCCGGGATCACGTTGATCGTCTGCGGGGTTTCCTGCAATAGCGCCGAGCTGCGCATCACCGAACTGGTGGGCGGCGGCTGATAGCTCATGGTCTGGTCGAGCACCGAAGTGATGGTGGTCGCGCCCAGATTCAGCGCGCCTTCGGTGGGCGCCGGTTCCAGCGCCAGGGTGTGCGCGTCGGTGCGGCGGAAGGTGAATCCCGAACCGCTGAGCAATTGCTGCATGGCGTGTTCGGCGCTCATTTGCCCGCTGACCGCTGGCGCATTCAGGCCGTAGGGCGCTTCGTCGGTGTAGACCACGCTGATGCCGGTAATGCGGCTGAAATCACTCAAGGCCTGCGGCAGCGGCTTGGCGGCCATGGCGAAACTGAATTGCGTACGCGGTTGCGTGCTGGCGGTTTCAGCAGCCAACGCGACGCTCAGCGGCAGCATCGCCAATGCCGAAAAACTCAGCGCCGACGCGCCGAACCACTGTTTGACCGAACCCGACTTTGCCCTGGACTTCATTGCTCATGACCTGTGTAGAACCGCAACGGGATGCGAATGACTCGCAGTTTCAGTCACTACACGGATGGGGCTTGGGTTTACCTCATCAATAATTTGAAATTATTTTTTGTTGGGATTAGAGGTGGCTGTGATGACGCCATCGCGAGCAGGCTCACTCCTACAGGGTGGAATGCATTCCAACTGTGGGAGTGAGCCTGCTCGCGATGGCGCCAGATGCTTCACCGCAAAATAATCACTTGCCCCAAAACTTCGCGCTGCTCAAACCCCAAAACGCCCTGCAACGAACTCAACACCGCTTGCGGGTCCTTGCTCGGAAAACTCCCGCTGACCCGCCGCGCCGCCAGCTCATCGTTGAGCAACAAAATCCGCCCTGGGTAATACCGGCGCAAATCCTCGACCACCTCGGCCAGGCTCGCCTTGTAATAATTCAGCCAACCCTGGCGCCACGCCAGTTGCGCGTCGCTGTCGACCGTCTGCAGTTTTTCCGCCGCACCTTGGCCATAGGCGACCTGCTGACCCGCCGTCAAAATCTGCTGCTGCGCATTGCGCTCCGCCGTCACTCCGACACGCCCGGACAACACCGTCACCCGCGCGCCATGCGCTTGCAGGCGTACTTCGAATTGCGTGCCGAGCACCCGTGCCTGCCCTTTTTCAGCATCCACCACAAACGGCTCGCCGGTGCGCGTCACGTTGAAAAATCCGGCGCCGCGGCGCAGCTCGACGTGGCGTTCGCCGCGGCTGAAATCCACCGCAATCGCGCTGTCGGCATCGAGCGTGACCTGGGTTTGATCGGCCAGCGTGATCGTGCGAATTTGTCCCGGTGCCGAGACGTAATCGGCGCCCAGATCATCCGCCCAGCGCAGCGGTTGCCACCCCGCGCCAATGCCGATCATCAGCACCAGGCACGCGGCCATCGCCAACGCCCCGGCCCAGCGCCGCACGCTGGAGCGCCGCGAATTGTTCATCGCGTTGAGATAACCCTGCAGCGCCACGGTGTCTTCGTCGGCCAGCGTGCGCGCCGGCGCTTCGCTCAATTCCCAGATCACTTGCGCCTGCGCGTACGCTTCGGCGTGTGCCGGATCGGCCTGCAACCAATGGCTGAACGTCAGCTGATCGCCGCTGCTCGGCTGATCATGCAACAGACTCAACCAAGCAAAAGCCGCCTGTTCCTGAGCGGGCGTCGGGGTGACGCGTTGGGCGTGGTTCACGGTGCTTTCCCTGGCGTGCGCGGTTCGGGTTCCCGCAGGCTGGCCTTGCAGGCGTCGAGGGCGCGCATCATATGTTTTTCCACGGCACTTTGGGACAGGCCCATAGCCTGGGCGATCTGCGCATACTTGCGCCCGTGAATGCGGTTGAGCAGGAAGATCTGCCGCGTGCGCTCGGGCAACGCGCGCAACGCCGCTTCGACGTGACGCAAATCGTTGCCCGCCTCCAGCGCGGCTTGCGGTTCGCTGGCCTGAATGTCCGGCTCGTCCGGCATCCAGCCCTCGTTGACGCGCACGCGCGTGCCTTCGCTGCGCAAATGATCGATGGCGATGTTGCCGGCGCAGCGCAGCAAATAGGTGCTCAATTCCTCAACCTGCACCAGCGGCCGCCGCCAGAATCGCAGGAACAGATCCTGCACCAGATCCGCCGCCGTCGCCCGGCAGCCAACCCGCCGACTGACCAGCGCTTCCATCTGCGAACGCTGGGACAGGAACACCTGAAGAAAATGCGCACGCGCGCCGCGGTGTTCGTCGTCGTGGGACTCCGGCGGGCTGGCAATCATCAAGTCAGCACTGCGCAAATCGGGCTGGCGATCAGACCCAACGCCGCCAGCGACAAGGCCAGACGCGGGCGATACGGCAGCAGCAACACCAGCAGCAGAGCGCTGAGCATCAGCACCGCAAACCATTCCACCAAACCAAGGCCCCAGCCGTTGGCGGACACGCCGGCCCACAGCGACAAGGTCAGCAACAGCCAGCCGCCGACGCGCATGACTTGGCGGCGCCGAGCGGTGGGTTTGCGCCCGAGCAGGTCAGCGTGATGGCGATCCATCGATAAACACAGCGCGGTGAAACCGCCGTAACAGAGCAAAAGAGCCAACAGCATCAGGTCGCCTCATGCTCAAGGGTGACAGCACGGGCGCGCTGGCGGGTGATGGTTTCGGTGCGGCCCGAGCGCTGCATTTTCCACGCCGCCCAGCCAAGGAACAGGCCGCTGCCCAAACACGTCAGATCAAACCCGGCCATCGCCCAATCGCCTTGCGCCAACGACACGCCGAGGTGATGCGCGGTGGTCAGCGCGTTGAGCAACGGCACGGTACAAAACAGCAACGCCGCCAGCGCCAATTGCTCGACCCACGCCGCGCGGCCCCGACGAAACATTGCGTGCAGCAGGCTCAAACCCCAGGCGATAAAGAAGCTGTTCACTTCCCAATCCGCGCGCTCGGCCAAGCCGATCGGCAACAGGCGATTGGCCCAGAAAAACGCGGCCACGGCGATCACCAAGCCCGACATGCTGGCGATATTCAGCACTTCCACCAGGCGCAATTCAAACGGCATCACCGCACTTTTGGCGTGCTTGAGCTGCCGCTTGCCGAGCCAGATCACCAGCCCGGTGCCGATCATCGCGGTGCCGGCCATTCCGCAAATAAAGTACAACCAGCGCAGCACCGGGCCGGCGAAATGGCCCATGTGCAAACCGTAAAAACTCCCGGCAATCGCCATCGGCAGCGCTTGTTCGGCCGTCTTGCTGAGCAGTTCGCCGCTGACCGCATTGAACGTCACCGCGCGCCCGAAGCTGTGGACCACACTGTCGCCGCTGTCGCGTTGCACCACTGCCGACGCATTCGCGTCGCCAGGATTGTTCACCGACAACCCCGCGACGCGACCGCCCGCCCACTGCTCGCGCGCCTGTTCCAGCAACGGCGCCAACGGTGCCAATGGCGCTGCCTGACCCGCGACCGCCGGGGTGTTCGAGGCCGGGAATACTTCGTCAAAAAATCCTCTGGCATTACCGTCGTACGCCGCGAGAATGCCCGCCGGCATGACCATCGACATGAAAATTACCAGGCTGCTGTAGGTGATCATCAAGTGGAACGGCAGCACCAGCACGCCGACCGCGTTATGCCCGTCGAGCCAGGAGCGCTGGCCCTTGCGCGGGCGGAACGTGAAGAAGTCCTTGAAGATTTTCTTGTGGGTGATGATCCCGGTGATCAGCGCGACGAACATCAGCATCGCGGCGATGGCCGACAACCAGCGACCCCACGGATAAGGCATTTGCAGCTGGAAGTGGAACCGGTAGAAAAACTCGCCGCCCATGCTTTCGCGGCCCTGCACTTCGGCGCCGGTTTGCGGGTCGAGAATTTTCGTGGTGAATTGGCCGCGCTTGCCGGGTTCGGCTGGCGCTTGCTGCCAGCGCACGGTCAGCGCCGGTTCGCGCGCGGTTGGCAGGTCGATCAGCCACCGCGAGGCGTTGGGCGCGTGCTGCTGAAGATAACGTTGCGCGAGGCTCACGCTGGCTTCGGAAGACACCGCGCGTGCGGGAATTTCCGGTTGCATCCAGTGCGTGGTTTCAGCCTTGAAATACGCGAGGGTGCCGGTGAGGAAAATCGCGAACAGCAACCAACCGAAGATCAGCCCGACCCAGGTGTGCAGCCACGCCATCGCTTGGCGAAATCCCTCTTTCATGAGTGGCCCATCCAGTAAGCCAATGCCGAAATTGCGCCCAGCACCACGCTCGGCACGAGCATCCCGAGCCATGCCTGCCAGGCGCTGCGACAGGCAAAACACCAGAGCACCGCGACCAGATAAGCCAGAAACGACGTCATCATTCCGGTGACCACCGCTTCGGCGCGCGCCATCGGCAGCCACAGGCTGAGGCTGACACTGGCCAGCGCGGCCACGACGTAACCGCCCACCACTGCCGCCAAAACCCGCGAAGTGACGGCCAATCTGTAGGAAACGGGAAGCGCGGAAATCTTGCCTTTCATGTTTCGACCTTGAAACCCGGTGAGGCGCCGTGAGCGTCACGGACCAACAAGCGCGCAATATTAATGATAAATATTCTCATACGCAAAAGAGATCCGATTGCCGGATGCAGTTCGCCTCCTTACAATGCGAACAATTCTTGTTCTCTAATGTATGCGCATGTGTCGGAGTGGTTCTGTTGTCGCCAGCCAATACCGTCGAAATCCTCTATCACGACCATCACAACTGGCTCACCGGTTGGTTACGGCGCAAGCTAGGCTGCCCGCACAGTGCCGCCGATCTGGCGCAGGACACGTTTATCCGCGTGCTCAGCGCCCGCGAAACCCCGCAGATCATTGAGCCGCGCGCCTTCCTGACCACCATTGCCAAGCGCGTGTTGTTCAACCATTACCGTCGCCAGGATCTGGAACGCGCCTACCTTGATGCCTTGGCGCAGATGCCCGAAGGCGTTGCGCCGTCCGAGGAAGAGCGGGCGATCATCCTGCAAACGCTGATCGAGCTCGACCAGTTGCTCGACGGCTTGCCGCGTCTGGTCAAACGCGCTTTTCTGCTGGCGCAGCTCGATGGCCTGACCTATCCACAGATTGCCGCCGAGTTGGGGATTTCCATCGCAACAGTTAAACGGCACCTGAACAAAGCGGCGATGCGCTGCTATTTCGCTTTATGAACGGCGCGCAGGATTTTTCCGCGCAAGTCGCCGAGCGTGCCGTGCACTGGCTGCTGGAAATGCAGCAAGGCCCGTTGAGCCCGCGCCAGCAACACGCCTGGCAACAATGGCACGACGCGCACAGCGAGCATCAACGCGCGTGGGAGCATATTCAGCGCGTCAATCAGCGCCTGCGCGGTTTGTCCTCGCCGCTGGCTCACGCGGCACTTAATGCGCCGAAATCCGCCAGTCGTCGTCAGGCGTTGAAGCTGCTGCTGATTCTCGGCGCCGGTTCCGCGCTGACCTGGGGCATGCGCGAGCACATTCCGTTGACGCCGTTGCTGGCCGACTATCGCAGCCCGGTTGGCCAGCGCCGCAAAATACCGCTGGGCAATGGCAGCCAGTTGCAGCTCAACACCGCGAGCGCCGTGGATGTGCGCGAGGGTGGTTTGATTCGGTTGCTGGAGGGCGAGTTGCTGCTGAGCGCCGCGCAGGCGTTTCGAGTGCAGACCGCACAAGGCGTGTTGAGCACGCAAGGCGCGCGGCTGAATGTCCGGCAATTTGCCGATCGCACCCAGGTTGCGGTTTTTCAAGGGCGTGTCGAATTGACGCCCGAGGGCGGCGCGCCGACGCTGCTGCAAACTGCGCGACAGTTGAGTTTCGGCCCGCGCGGCATCGGCAATCCGCAGCCGCTGGATGCCAACAGCGGCGCCTGGGCTGACGGCATGCTGGTGGCGGCGCAGATGCGTCTGGGGGATTTTCTCGATGAGCTGGGACGTTACCGTCGCGGCCAATTGAATTGCGCTGCTGAAGTCGCGGACCTGTTGATTTCCGGGACCTATCCGCTGGATGACAGCGAGCGGATTCTGCAATTGCTGGAAATCAGCTTGCCGGTGAAGGTCAAGCGCTTTACCCGGTATTGGGTGACGGTAGAAGCCCGCGTCTGAACAACTCCAAGGCCCTCCCCACAGGGGCCAGTCAGTAAAATTTTTTCGAAACACGTGAGCCGTTTTTCAGATCTGGCGTGACAGAGAAGGAAAGCCACCTTGATTCCCTCTTCTCAGGATCGTCGTCCATGCCCTCCACCCGCCTCACTCCGCTGGCCCGTACTGTGCGCCAACTCTTGCTCGGCGCCAGCCTGACCCTGGCGGCGATCACCGCCGCGCAGGCCGCCGACGCCAAGCCGTACCACATCGCGCCGATGTCGCTGGAAAACGCCCTCAATCAATTCGGCCGTGAAGCCGGGGTGTTGATTTCCTTCGGCTCGCAAGTCACCAGCGGCGTGAAAAGCCGTGGCCTGGAAGGCAACTTCACCACCGAACAGGGCTTGAACGCTTTGCTCGAAGGCACCGGCCTGCAAGCTCGGGCCGAGGGCGACAATGCCTTCAGCCTGCAACCGGTGGAGCAAGCGGCGGCGCTGGAGTTGGGCACCTCGACGGTGGTCGGCGACTGGCTCGGCGACGCTGCGCAAATCAACGTCTTCGAGCACCCCGGCGCGCGCGATGTGATCCGTCGCGAAGAGTTCGAGCGCCAAGGCGCAACCCAAGCCAAGGACGTGCTCAACCGTATCCCCGGCGTCAACGCGCCGGACAATAACGGCACCGGCAGCCACGACATGGCGCTGAACTTCGGCATCCGCGGGCTCAACCCGCGCCTGGCTTCGCGCTCGACGGTGTTGATGGACGGCATTCCAGTACCGTTCGCACCTTACGGCCAGCCGCAGTTGTCGTTCGCGCCGATCAGCATGGGCAACATGGACGCGGTGGACGTGGTGCGTGGCGGCGGCGCCGTGCGTTATGGCCCGCAGAACGTCGGCGGCGTGGTCAACTTCGTCACTCGGGCGATTCCCGATGAGCCGACGGTCAAGAGTGGTTTTCAAACTGAAACCGCTCCTTCGTCGAGCCACGACGGCTTCAAAACCACCGGCAACCTGCTGGCCGGCGGCACCGCCGACAACGGTTTGGGCGGCGCAATTCTGTATTCCGGCACCCGCGGCGGCGACTGGCGCGAACACAGCGATACGCAAATCGACGACTTGATCCTCAAGGGCAAATACCAACTCGACGACGCCAACAGCTTCAACGCGATGGCGCAGTATTACGAAGGCAAGGCCGACATGCCCGGCGGCCTCAATGTCGCCGATTACGATGCCGATCCGTACCAGTCCACGCGCCCGAAAGATCAGTTCTGGGGCCGCCGCACCATGTTCAATTTCGGCTATCGCTATCAGCAAGATCGCCGCGAATTCACCGCCAATACCTTTTTCACCAAAACCCTGCGCAGCGGTTATCTGGATCAGGGCACGTTCCTCTCGCTGTCGCCGCGCGAGTATTGGGTGCGTGGTCTGGAAACCCGTTTCGCCCAGGGTTTCGACCTCGGCCCGACCAGCCATGAAGTCGGCGTCGGCTATCGCTACATCAACGAGGCCGGCCATGAATTGCGTTATCGCGAGCCGATTGCCAACAACACCTATCCGACCACCAACAGCCGCAACGACCGCGACACCCGGGGCGGCACTGAGGCCAATGCGTTTTTCATCGATGACCGGATCGACATCGGCAAGTGGACCATCACGCCGGGGATTCGCTACGAGATGATCGAATCGCAGCAAAACAACAACCTCACCGGCGTGAAGTACAAGGGTGACTACAACACCGCGTTGCCGGCGCTGAACGTGCTTTATCACGTCACCGACAACTGGAACCTGTACGCCAACACCGAAGGTTCGTTCGGCAGCGTGCAATACAGCCAGATGCCCAATCGCGTGAGCAGCGGCGAAGTAAAACCGGAAAAGGCCCGCACCTGGGAACTCGGCACGCGCTATGACAACGGCGCGTTGCGCGCGGAAATCGGCGCGTTCCTGATCAACTTCGACAACCAGTACGAAAGCAACCAGACCAACGATTCGGTAATCGCTCGCGGTGAAACGCGCCATCAAGGTATCGAAAGCAGCATCAACTATGCGCTCGATGACTTGAGCCCGGCGCTGGCCGGTTTTGATGTCTACGCCACTTACGCCTATGTCGACGCGAGCATCCGCGAAGACGGTCCGAACAAGGGCAATCGCGTGCCGTTCTCGTCGAAACACAAAGGCACGATTGGCGTCGGTTACACCGAAGGCGCGTGGAAACTGAACGTCGACAGCAGCTATCAGAGCGACCAGTTCGCCGATAACGCCAATACCTCGCGCGAAAGTGCCGATGGCAGCACCGGCAAGATCCCGGGTTACATGCTGTTCAGCAGCCGCGCGGCGTATGACTTCGGACCGCAGTTGTCGGACCTGAATGTGGCGGTGGGCGTGAAAAACATCTTCAACCACCAATACTTCACCCGCTCGTTTGATGACAACAACAAGGGCAAGTATGTCGGGGAGCCGCGCACGGTGTATGTGCAGACTTCAGTAGCGTTTTAGGCGTCGGTCAGCACAAACAAAAACGGGCCTGCATAAGCAGGCCCGTTGGTCAGTGGATGGTTGATAAGGGAATCAGGCCTCAGCCGTTTTGTGCGGCCTGTTCGTTCTCCAGAAACTCGTCTTCCAGCAGCGCATCGGCTGCAACTCGCTCGAACGGCTCAATAGCGGCACGTGGCTTGCCCCGCAGTTTGCCGAACAAATGCTCAAGCGCGTGTTCGAGTTTCTCGGCCGCCCCGTCGATGGCCAGTTCCAGGGTATCGGCTTTATGGGTCACGGAAATCGGTTGGTGGCCTTTAGGCCGCGCTTCCAGTTGGCAGCGTTTGTCATGTGGGCCGGGCTTGTCGCCGTTTTCGTCCCGCAAATGGACCTCGATGCGGGTCAGGTCCTCTTCATAACGTTCGAGCGTGCTCTCAATGGTAGTACGTACCCACTCCTCCAGTCGGATGCTGCTTTGAATATGGTTATCACTGTTGACTTGGATTTGCATAGTTCATCCCTTATTTCAGCTAGCTCGCGAGAGGCCTGTCGGCTGGCACTTGGGCGTCATCACCGTGGCCTCTTACTTACACAATCGGTCTGCTCGCAGAACATTTCAACCCCTAAAAAAAGATAAATATGGATTCGCAAAAAAAGCCGGACAACCGCCAAAAGCGCTGTTAAGGTCGGGAGTTGGGTCGCCACAGTTCTCTGTCACAATTGCTCACATCTGCTGCTCCGCCAGTGGATGCAGGCTCCGAAACATCCCCGCCTCCTCCACCAGCCAGTCATGCACCGCACGCACGCCCGGATGGCTCAGCGCGCCCGGCGCATACAGCAGCACATAGCGTTTATGGTTCGGCACCGCCAGGCCAAACGGCACAATCAACGTCCCGCGCTCCAGTTCATCGTTGAGCAACGTGCGCCGCGCAATCGCCACGCCCATGCCGGCAATCGCCGCTTCGATGGTCAGGTGATTGCGATTGAAGGTGTGTCCGCGCCGTACGTCGGCGCCTTCGAAGCCGATCGCATTCAGATAAAACTCCCACTCCGCGTACTCATAGCTGCCGCGCCACGCCGTGATGTCGTGCAGCAGCGGAAAGTGCATCAAGTCCGCCGGACCGTGCAATGGCGGGCGACCGCGCAGCAGGCTCGGCGCGCACACCGGGAAAATCTGCTCGTCGAGCAAGGCTGTGGATAACAGCCCCGGATAGCTGCCGTCGTTCAAGTCAATCGCAAGATCGAAGTCGCCCTCGTGCAATGGCACGCTGCTGTCCTCGGCCACCAGGCGCAGTTGAATGTCCGGGAAACGTTGCTGCAAACGCGGCAAACGCGGGGTCAGCCACTTGCTGAGGAACGATGGAATCGAGCGCAGACGCAAAATCCCGCTGATCATTCCGGCGTCCAGTCGTCGCAATTCCGCGTCAATGCTGCCGTAAGCCTCGTTGACGGTGATAGCCAATCGCTGGCCTTCGGCGCTCAATTCGACGCCGCGAGCACGGCGGTGGAACAGGCGAAAACCCAGGCGCTCCTCCAATTGGCGGATTTGCTGACTGACCGCACCCGGCGTGATGTGCAGTTCTTCAGCACAACGGGTGAACGACAAGTGCCGCGCGGCACAGGAAAACACGTGCAGCCAGACGTAAGTCTGGGCATGCAATTGACGACTCATCGTTTAGTCCTGCTAAAGGCTGTCTTAGGAAGTTTCGTTGGTCACGTAGGACCGAGGTGGGCAGTATCGCCGACATTGCGCTTGTCCTACAAAAATGGCAGCGATTTCTCTTCCATTGCTTGTATAGGCTTTAGCATGGCTATCAGTGTTTTCGATCTCTTCAAAGTCGGCATCGGTCCGTCCAGTTCCCATACCGTCGGCCCGATGCGCGCCGCCGCGACCTTCGCGCAAGCCTTGAGCGACCAGCAATTGCTCGGCGACGTCCGGCGCGTGGAAATCCGCCTCTACGGTTCTTTGTCGGCCACCGGCGTCGGTCACGCCACCGACCGCGCCTGCGTCATGGGGCTGATGGGCGAATGGCCAGACAGCATCGACCCGACGTCCATCGATCCACGCATCCAGACCCTGCGCGAAACCGGCGAACTGTCCCTCGCCGGCCAAACCACGATTGCCTTCAACTGGCAGCGCGACCTGCTGTTGCTCGAAGAAAGCCTGCCCTACCACCCCAATGCGATGTCGCTGACAGCCTTCGGCGAAACCGGCGAGCTGTTCGAGCAAACGTACTATTCAGTGGGCGGTGGTTTCATCATCGAAGCGGCCGAGGCCGAATCCGGTATCGCGCCGACCAGCGACGTGGTGCTGCCGTACGATTTCTCCAGCGCCGCCGAACTGCTCAGGCTGTGCAACCAGCACGGGTTGCGGGTTTCCGAGCTGATGATGGCCAACGAGTTGGCTTGGCGCAGTGAAGCTGAAATCCGTCAGGGTTTGCTGCACATCTGGTCGGTGATGCGCGAGTGCGTCGAGCAAGGTTTGCTCCACGAAGGCATCTTGCCTGGCGGTTTGAACGTGCCGCGCCGCGCGGCGAAATTGCACCGCAGCCTGTTGGAAATCGGCAAGCCGAATGTCATCACCTCGACGCTGTCGGCAATGGAATGGGTCAACCTGTTCGCCCTCGCCGTCAACGAAGAAAACGCTGCGGGCGGGCGCATGGTCACTGCGCCGACCAACGGCGCGGCGGGGATCATCCCGGCGGTGCTGCACTACTACATGAAATTCAACCCGGACGCGTCGGACGATGACGTCGTCGCGTTCTTCCTCGGCGCGGCGGCGGTCGGCATCCTGTGCAAGAAAAACGCCTCGATCTCCGGCGCCGAAGTCGGTTGCCAGGGCGAAGTCGGATCGGCCTGCGCCATGGCCGCCGCCGGGCTCGCCGACGTCCTTGGCGCGACGCCCGAGCAACTGGAAAACGCCGCCGAAATCGGCCTCGAACACAACCTCGGCCTGACCTGCGACCCGGTCGGCGGTCTGGTCCAGGTGCCGTGCATCGAACGCAATGCGATTGCGGCGGTGAAAGCGATCAACGCCACGCAAATGGCCCTGCGTGGCGACGGCAAACACTTCATTTCCCTCGACCGGGTGATCCGCACCATGCGCGATACCGGCGCCGACATGCAGGACAAATACAAAGAGACTTCACGGGGCGGCCTGGCGGTGAGCTGGGTGGAGTGCTGAGGCGCATTCCCGACCGTCCGTAACACGTGAGCCCGAGCAAAAATAAAAACGAGGCCAAAACGATGACCGATGTACGTACACCTGCTGCCGATAATCCTGCTGTAGACCTGACAAGCAAAACCGAAATTGCCCACAAGGGCTGGAGTAAATTCGACACCACCTGGATGCTCGGCCTCTATGGCACGGCGATCGGTGCAGGCACTTTGTTCCTGCCGATCAACGCTGGCGTCGGTGGTTTCTGGCCGTTGTTGATTCTGGCGGTGCTGGCGTTTCCGATGACCTTCTTCGCTCACCGTGGGCTGACGCGTTTCGTGCTGTCCGGGCGTTCGGGTGACATCACCGAAGTCGTGGAAGAACACTTCGGCGTCGGCGCCGGCAAGCTGATCACGCTGCTGTATTTTTTCGCGATCTTCCCGATTCTGCTGGTGTACAGCGTGGCGCTGACCAACACCCTGAGCAGTTTCATGGAGCATCAGCTGCACATCGCGCCTCCGCCACGGGCGATTCTGTCGCTGGTGCTGATCCTCGGTTTGATGGCCATCGTGCGTTGCGGCCAGGGCGTTATCGTCAAATGCATGAGTGTGCTGGTTTACCCGTTTGTCGCGGCGTTGCTGCTGCTTGGTTTCAGCCTGATCCCGAACTGGAACGGCGCGTTTTTCGCCACCGCCAGTGAAGGCATGCCGCTGCCGCTGTTCTTCAAGACGCTGTGGCTGGCGATCCCGGTGATGGTGTTCTCGTTCAACCATTCGCCAATCATTTCCGCATTCGCCGTCGAGCAGAAGCAGCGCTACGGCGCGCAGGCCGAACGCAAAAGCAGCGGCATCCTCGCCATCGCCCACGCCATGATGGTGGTGACGGTGATGTTCTTCTGCTTCAGTTGTGTGCTGGCGCTGTCCCCGGCCGACCTGGCCGCCGCCAAGGCGCAGAACATCTCGATCCTGTCGTACCTCGCCAACCACTTCCAGACGCCGGTGATTGCTTACGCCGCGCCGTTGATTGCGCTGGTGGCGATCACCAAATCCTTCCTCGGCCATTACATCGGCGCCAGCGAAGGCTTTCAGGGTTTGATCGTGAAAAGCCTGCGCGGTCGTGGCCGCGTCATGTCGGCGAGCTGGCTGAACCGCGTCACCGCGCTGTTCATGATCCTCAGCTGCTGGGCCGTGGCGACCTTCAACCCAAGCATCCTGCGCATGATCGAAACCCTTGGCGGGCCGATCATCGCGTGCCTGTTGTTCCTGATGCCGATGTACGCGATCCGCCGCGTGCCAGCCTTGCGCCAGTACTCGGGCCAGGCCTCGAACGTGTTCGTGGTGTTGATCGGCGTGATTGCACTGTCTGCGATCATTTACTCGTTCATGCCCTGAATCGGGCAGGCAAAAAGAAGGTGGGCTGTAGCAGCTGGCGAAGCCTGCGTTCGGCTGCGCAGCAGTCGTCAAACCTGAGGACTCGGTCCTACTGAGGCACCGCATCGCCTGATTTCACGACTGCTACGCAGCCGAACGCAGGCTTCGCCAGCTGCTACACGGATCGCGTTGCAGCGTGAATACTCAGCATTAGCGACGGTGCCCACCTCTTTTTGGCCGTGTTTATTGTCCGACAGTTTTCCCGGCATGGCCCTTGCTACAGCCCTTTGGCGACATGGACGAAAGCGCATGAACAAGGAATGCCAATGGTCTGGTAATGCGAACCAACCCGATCATGGCCGGTCAACAACTGCACGTTCAATCAGACGGTGACGCATCATGGACAACCCTTTTCAGCTCATTACCGATGCCTTTGCAGCGGACTATCAGATCAACCTGAGCATTCAGGGGCTGGACGGCAGCATCATGCTGACCCTGTCCAACAGCGGCCACGTGGTCGCCAAACGGATGATCAGCGCCGAACAGCGCAACGATCCCAAGCGCCTCAAACGCCTGGTGCAAAGCATCCAGTTCGGCATCGCCATCGAACAAGGCCACAGCGCCGTGGCCATCCTCGAAGCCATGACCGACAGCGACAATCGCAGACTGCCGCCGCCGATCAGCAAAGAGCACGCGCAACCGGCGATGCGCCTTTAGATTTCGCCCTTCTCGACCTCGGGATGCTCACCGGAGCCGGTGCCGATCTTGCGTTGCGGGGTCGTTTCATTGCGTGGGTAAGCGGCGACTAAGCGTGTCGACGCAAAGTAGGCTAGTTGCTTGGTTGGGTAACTCGCATCAGCAGCTGCTCGATCAAATCGCTGACCTCGCGTTGGCGAAGCGCCCTGGCCTCTTTGAATTCTTCGTCCGCTCCCAACTCAAACTTCGCGACTGAGACGGGGCCATCCAACTTATAGCCATTAGTTGGATCGTCGCCCACAAAACGCCGGTGCAGAATGTCGAATGCTTGGCGTATTACATGTGGATATTTGCCTCCTTGCGCCTGGATCAATGCACTCACTACCGCATCCAGTCCAAGATCCGCATGCTCAATGCAATACACAAGATCATGAGCGTCCTTACGTTCGTTTCGCTGATCGAACGCCAACGACTTCAAACAGGTGAAACTCACGACGTCTGCGTACTTGACCCACTCGGTCGCCAAACCATTTCCGCCGAGCAATTCTGCGCAAATTTCGATCTGCTCGTGGTGGTCGAAGACCATGGATGAATGGGGAATATTCAGCGCCGAAATCGTTCCCTCCGTTGGCAGCGCCTGAACTTTCCCGCCGCAAATCTCGGGCGCGTCGGCAAGTAGTTCCAGAACCATCAGCACGCCGTGTTCGGTCCTGGTCTGCCAACGCCACGACAACTTTCGCCCGTGCTCATTGACTGAGCGTTCGAAGCCATTCTTTTTGAAGTTTTCCTCTAGCGTGTGATAGGCCTGAGTATCGGTAAGAATCGCCAAATCGATGACGACATCGACGTCACTGGTGCCCGCATGGGCGGGCACCGCCGGTGGCCTGGCCCTCACCAGATAACGCGGCACTAACCCGCCGATCAGAAAAACCGATTCCTTCCACGGCCCCAGCCCCCGCATGAGCGTGACCAGAACTCGCTCACAATCGAGTGTGTAATTGGCACTGTATCCACCTGATGTCTGAGGTTTCATCATCAGAAACCGATCCTTTCTTTTCTCAAGTGTTCAGCGAGTTCACGCGCCCGCCCCTCGCCTTTCAGAAGATCAAGATAGACCCGCACTGGACTTGCCAGAGTCACCGAGTCGATATCCCGTGTTTCCAGAAAGTCACCGTCGCTCCTCGATTCAATAACGATCAGATTTGCCCCTTCTGTCACCGCCCTTGCTTCCAGGCGCTGCAAAGATAAATCGGCCGTCCAGCCTGGCTGCAGCAGACAACGCACTTGGGAGATGCCAGTGAGAAAAGGCGAATAACGCTGGGCCGCCGCTTCATGCGTAATCGCATATTCCGCGCAATTGTCCACGAACGCTTTGGCCACCCATTCAACTAACTGCTCACCCTTGTACCCCGGAACGTAATAGCGGCGAACGGCAGGGGCGGCAATTTCACTTAGTTGTTTGCTCCACGCATCCAGAAGTTCTCCGGGGGCAGACAGCTTTCTTTCTTTGCTCGGACCTTGCCCTCTTGTTTCAAGCCATTCGTGACGATCCAGAGTGGTCAACACTGCAGATACAGTTGCCGCTGAGACCTTTGCCAAAGTAGCAAGTTGATTTACCCCGAACCACTCAGAAGGATGATTGAGCAAATGGTGGATAACTTGGGCGCGTCGCCCCGAATAAAAATCCCTGGTCGACTTTTTTTCAGATTTGGAAGCTGGTCTGTCGACATAAAAAAAAGCGTTTGGCGTTGGAAGGCAAAGACTCCCTCCCCCAGCGAAATATCCGACTTGCGCCTCTTCCAGTAACTTTCTGGCGCCGGGTGAAATCGAGTCAGCGGCTAGTAAGGAAATGGTCGATTTGTCTGCGACAGGTTCTTTGGCCTTGGCGGCATGTCGCGCCCATAAGATCTGCTGCACATCACGAGGAAAGATCGTTCGCTTGCATTCGATCAGCAGATGCACGGAATCAGACGCGATGGTCAAATCGATGGATGGCGCAGCCTCCGGACCGACAGGAGAGGATCTTTCAGACAGCTGCACATTGGGAAGACCCGCCAATGTCTCCAGAAGCTCAGCGACAAGCCTCTCGTTATCTACGTCCATGCTTCCTCCATTATTTACTGCGCAGCAAATATGCCGATTTAGCGGAATATTCAGCAAAAACCAGATATTTACTGTGCAGGAAATATCATATTGCAGGAATCTAGCGCCGAACCCCTCCTTGGGCAAGGCGTGGAAACATCAAATTTCGCCCTTCTCGACCTCGGGATGCTCACCGGAGCCTGTGCCGATCTTGCGTTGCGGGTGTTCGATTTTCACCGAAGGGAATTGTGACGAGGCGTAACGCACCACCAGAATCGCAAACGCCAACAGCAGAATCCCGCCGCACAGGTAGATGATGCCGATGTCCGGCGGGTTGTGGTGCGAGACGTTGGAGATCAGCAGTCGCGTCAGCGCGGTGATGGCCACGTAGATCAGGAAGCGCACCGGCATGTGGTTGGTCTTGAAGTAAATCCCGACCATTGCGCCCAGTTCCAGGTAGATGAACAGCAGCAAGATGTCATCGATCTTGATGTGTCCATTTTCGATCATCCCCAAAAACTCCATCACCGCTGCCCACGCGGTCACTGCACCGATGGCGAACAGCGCCAGGTAATGGAAGCTCTCGACGAACAGGTTGCCCAGCGATTCGGCGAGTTGGTGCACGTTCTGCCGCAGTTTCTCGGCCCAGTTGATTTTCACGGTGATACTTCCTTAGCTCGTTTCGAGCGGATCATGCGGGTTGGACGTGACGGTTGTTCTGCATGCAGAAAAAAGGCCAGAGGCTGGAGGGTGAGATGGCGATGGGCTGCCATTGGACACTTTTGTGGCGGATTTGCCGGCCTCATTGCGAGCAAGCTCGGCTCCCACAGGGAGTGCGCGAACCGACTGATTTCGGTCTACATTGAAAAGCCACTACCCAAAGCGCAGGGATTCGCTTATCCTTTTCGCTGTATATAGATACAGTAGTCGCGAAGACAACTTAATGTGAAGGCATGTGAGGTGGTGAATGGCCGTCGAAGTGGTATACCGCAGCAGCCGAGATCTGGAGCGCTTGTTCATGGATAAAGCCGAAGCTGACCGTCATGACAAAATGCTCGAACTGGCCGAATTGCTGGCTGAAGTGTTGCACAAAGCCGTTCCGTCCTTGAGCGAGCAGCAAGTGGAAGAAGCCGGGATTTACATGGCGAAGAATCGCGATGTGTTCGCCAAGGCGTTCAAGAGCCAGCCGGACGCCTTGTCCGAATTGCTGAGCGCGCCGGTTGAAGCGCCAGCCGCGGTGGAAGCGGCGGCCCCGGTGAAAGCGGCAGCATCGGTGGATGTGGCTGAAGAAGCCGAGCCGGTGAAACCTGCGAAAGCGGCGAAGGCTGCAAAGTAAGCAAAGTACGAATTGAATAGGCCCTGAGTCGAATGGCTCAGGGCCTTTTTCATGTCTGCAGTAAACCGCTGTCAGCGATACAAAACCTTCTCTGCCAACTCATCCGCTACCCGCGCGGGCGAGCGTTTTTCCGCTTGCGCGTGAGCAAACACCTCGGTCAACCGCGAGCTGATTTTCGACAGGTGCGCGGTGATCGTCGCCAATTCATCGCCGCGATGCTTGAGCGACACATAGATCAAACCGCCGGAATTGATCACGTAGTCCGGCGCATAGAGGATGCCACGGCGCTCCAGTTGATCGGCGACGTCCAGGTGCGTCAGTTGATTATTCGCCGAGCCGGCCACCGCCGAGCAGCGCAGTTGCGAGACGCTGTGGCTGTTGAGCACCCCGCCCAAGCCGCACGGAGCGAGGATGTCGCACGGCGTGCTGAGCAATGAATCGTTGGCAATCGGGTGCGCGCCGAGTTGCTCCATCGCCAATTGCACCTTGCCGTGGTCGATGTCGCTGACCAGCAGTTCGGCGCCCGCCGCGTGCAGTTGCTCCGCCAAGGCAAAACCGACGTTGCCCAAGCCCTGGATGGCGACGCGCAAACCTTCGAGATTATCGCTGCCGAGCCGCGCCATGGCGGTGCTGCGGATGCCGGCGAACACGCCCATCGCCGCGTGCGGTGCCGGGTCGCCGGCCGACGTGGTGCTGGTGACATGCCGGGTTTGCTGGGCGATGCAGTCCATGTCCGCCACCGAAGTGCCGCTGTCGATCGCGGTGATGTAGCGGCCATCGAGCTGATTGATACAGCGCCCGAACGCTTCAAACAGCGCGGCGCGGTTTTCCACGTGCACCGGTCGCAGGATCACCGCCACCCCGCCGCCCTGCGCGAGGCCGGCGAGTGCGGCTTTGTAACTCATGCCTTGGGCCAGGCGCACGGCGTCTTCCACCGCCGATTCGTCGCTGGGGTAGGCAAGGTAACGGCATCCGCCGAGGGCTGGCCCCAGGCGGCTGTTATGAATGGCGATGACTGCCTTCAACCCGGTGACCGGGTCTACGCTTAGATGAAGCGATTCAAGGCGAGTGCTTTGCATGAGAGCGAACATTGTCGGGCTCCCGAATACGTCTTGTAGTCGCCAGTATAGGCTTGCGCCTGAAAATTGCTGGAGCGCACCGGAATAACGCGCGCGGCTTTCAGGGCTTTCGGACATAACCTGCAACAGCATGTGTGCAGCACTGGACGAAAGTCGGCGACGGGGCTAAAACGAGGCATTCCACGGAGATTTTGATGACCCCGCGCCAACGTTTCTTCGACTGCCTGCAACGCTCGCCGCCCGCGCTGTTCGAGGCGGCGCTGTGGATTGCGGCCGAACATGATGCCGAGGTGGATCCGCAAAGCGTGCTGGTGAACTTCAAGGATCTGCAACAGCGCGTCAGCTCAGGCTTGCCGATGCTGCCGGTCAGCGAACTGGCCCAACCGTTATTGCGGCGGATGAACGACCTCGGGTTTGCCCAGGACGATTTTGTGCCGCTGCGTCCGCAAGTGGCGCTTATCCACAAAGTGCTGGAGCGTCGGCGGGGCCAGCCATTGGCGCTGGGTTTGATTGCGCTGGAGCTGGCTCGCAGATTGGAAATCCCCATGGTCGGGGTCAACTTTCCGGGGCATTTCCTGTTACGGGTTCAGGGCGCCGATCATCTGCTCGACCCGTGCGGCGGGCGCCGCTTGTACCCCAACGACTGCCGCGATTTGCTGCAGCGCCAGTACGGCCCGAACATCAAACTCAGCGCCGAGCACTTGCTGACCGCCAACCCGCTGTCGATGCTGCAACGCCTGTCACGCAACCTGCGTCAGTTGCATCTGGCCAACGATGACTACATCGGCGCGCTGGTCGATGCCGAGCGCGTGCTCGAACTGGGCAACGGCAGCGCCTCCGACTACCTCGCCCGCGCCAGCCTCTATCAACGCCTGGATTGCCCGAATGCTGAGCGCTTTGATCTGGAACATGCGTTGCTGCTCAGCGAAGACCCGATCCAGCGGATTCGCCTGACTGAACGGCTCGGGCATTTGCCGCCGAATTCCATCGTCCACTAAACACACCTGTAGGAGCGAGGCTTGCCCGCGAAAGCGTCAGGTCAGTCGCCATTTGCATCGCCTGACAGGACGCCTTCGCGAGCAAGCTCGCTCCCACAGTGTTTTGCGCTGGCCCTGTAGGAGCGAGGCTTGCCCGCGAATCAGGCGCTTCGGTCCTTCAGGGATACCGCGTTATCGTTCTTCGCGGGCAAGCCTTGCTCCTACGGGGGTTGCGCTTGGTTCTTGAGGCGAGCGCACCTGGATGATGAACAACGCCGCGATCACCGCCGGTATCGCGCAGAAGAAGAAAATCTGCTGCACCGGGATGTGCATCGCCAGCAGCATGCTGCCGAACAGCGGCCCGAGGATCGAACCGAATCGGCCCACGCCCAGCGCCCATCCGGTGCCGGTGGCGCGCACGTGCGCCGGGTAGAAGTTACTGGCGAAGGCGTTGAGCGTCAGTTGCCCGCCAATGATGCAGAACCCCGCGGCGATCACGCTGGCCACCAGATAACGCGGATTGTCGTGGTTGAGGCCGAGCAGAATGGTGCACAGCGCCGCGCCGGCCAAGACAGCGGCGAGCAGGCGCACTTTGCTTTTGAGACGGTCGGCAAACCACGCCATGCAGATCGCGCCGACGGTGCCGGCGAACAGGAACATTGAGGTCACCAGGTTCGCTTGATTGAGTTTCAAACCGCTTTCCAGCAACAGCGACGGCAGCCAGCTGATCATGAAATACAGCAGGATCAGACTGACGAAAAAGGTCGCCCAGATCAGCAACGTCGGCCGCGCATAACCGTTGCGGAACAACTCCACGACCGTCAGTTTGCTGCCCTGCTCTTTCTGGTTTTGCGCAACCGATGCGGCGGGCGGCTGCCAGTCCGGGAGCATCCGCGCGGTGACTTTGCGCAAGCGGGTATACGGCGGTGCATCGCGCAACAGACGCGGCAGCGATTCCGGCAGGAACCACGCCAGGAACGGAAACAGCAGCAACGGCGTCACGCCGCCAGCGAGGAACACCGCTTGCCAGCCGAAACTGTCGATAAAACCCGCCGCAACAAAACCACCCGCCGCACCACCGAATGAAAACCCGCACGCCGCCAGGGTCACCATCAAGGTGCGCAGGCGGGGCGGCGAGTATTCCGACATCAGCGCCATCGCGCTGGGCATCGCCCCGCCCATGCCGATCCCGCAGATGAAGCGCGCCGCCATCAAGGTGTTCAGCGAATCGGCGAACACCATCAACACCGTGAGCGTGGCGTAGATCAGCACGCAACACAGCAGAATCCGCCGCACCCCGAAGCGATCGGCCAACGGTGTGACGACCAACGAGCCCACGGTCAGGCCCAACAGGTTGGCGCTGAACACCGGGCCGAACGCGGATTTTTCCAGGCCCCAATCCTTCGCGAGGGCGGGCACGACATAACCGAGAACTTGCGCGTCGTAGCCATCGGTGACCAGCAATAACGCCAGCAACAAAAGGATCAGCCACTGATAACGGGACACAGGACGGGCGTCGAGTGCCGCCCGAAAGCTTGCAATCTGGTTATGCATCGCGAGGTACCTGAATTGTTCTTATGGTGTCGGGGATATCGCCAATCCCTTGTAGGAGCGAGGCTTGCCCGCGAAGGCGGTGTGTCAGCAGACATCCATGTAGTTGACACACCGCCTTCGCGGGCAAGCCTCGCTCCTACAGAGGGCGGGGTGAAGTTTCAGGGCGTGTCAGGCTGGTTCGCCGGGTGCGCCTTGATAAACGCCGGGTGTGTCGCGGCCATTGCAGCAACCCGGGAAATCCGCGGGTACGCATCCAGCGCAATGTTGAAGCGCTGCGCCGCGTACAACTGCGGGATCAAGTAAACATCCGCCATCCCCGGCTCATCGCCAAAGCAATAACCGGCGTCGCCAATCAACTGCTCCACCGCCGCCAGACCTTGGCTGATCCAGTGCCCAATCCACTCCGCCACCTGCGTTTCGTCATGGCCCAGTTGGCGCAATTTGTTCAGCACGCTGACGTTGTGCAGCGGATGCACGTCGCAGCCAATCAGCGCCGCCACGCCGCGTTCATGCGCGCGGGTAACGAGGTCTTTGGACAGCAACGGCACCTGTGGATAACGTTCGTCCAGGTACTCGATGATCGCAGGCGACTGAATCAGCAACTGACCGTCGTCGGTGCGCAACGCCGGCACCCGACCTTGCGGGTTCAGCGCCAGGTACGGCGCTTGCCGGTGCTCGCCACCGGACGCCGCGATCAGGTTGACCGGCAGCGCCTGATAGTCGAGGCACTTCAGCGCCAACGCGATGCGCACCCGGTAAGACGAGGTCGAGCGATAGTAGGTATAGAGCTGCATGACCCGCTCCTGTTAACGCGCCGGCACGACTTTGCCACGGCATTCGCCGAAGCCGATCGAGGCAAACCCTTCGCGGTTGCAACGCGCACGGAGGATGATTTCGTCGCCGTCTTCAAGGAATTTACGCACCTCGCCCGAGGCCAATTCGATCGGCTTTTTGCCGCCCTCAGTGATTTCCAGCAGGCTGCCGAACTGACCGCTTTGCGGCCCCGACAATGTGCCCGAACCGAACAGATCACCGGCCTGCAATTGGCAGCCGTTGACGCTGTGGTGCGCGACCATTTGCGCCACGGTCCAGTACATGTGTTGGGTGTTGCTCAGGGTCAGGCGATGGGCCGGCAGATTTTGCTCGCGCATGTTTTCAGTGAGCAGCAGCACTTCGAGTTCGATGTCGAACGCGCCGCCCTCCTGATCGCGCTTGTCGGTGAGATACGGCAGCGGCTGCGGATCGCCTTCCGGGCGAGCCGGTTGCGCACGGCGAAACGGCTCCAGCGCTTCGGCGGTGACGACCCACGGCGAGATGCTGGTGATGAAACTCTTCGACAGGAACGGCCCCAGCGGCTGGTATTCCCAGGCCTGGATGTCGCGCGCCGACCAATCATTCAGCAAACAGAAACCGGCGATGTGATCCGCCGCGTCGCCGATGGCAATCGAATCGCCCATCTCGTTGCCCTGACCGATCCAGATCCCCAGTTCCAGTTCGTAATCGAGGCGCGCGCACGGGCCAAAAGTCGGCTCGGTCTGACCGGCCGGCAAGGTCTGGCCCTTCGGCCGACGCACGTCGGTGCCGGACGGGCGAATGGTCGAGGCACGACCGTGATAACCGATCGGCACGTACTTGTAGTTCGGCAGCAACGGGTTATCTGGACGGAACAATTTACCGACGTTTTGCGCGTGCTCGATGCCGACATAAAAGTCGGTGTAGTCGTTGATTTTCGCCGGCAGGTGCATCACGCAATCCGCCGCCAATGGCAGCAATTTCGCACCTTGGGCTTCGATCTTGCCGCGCAGGGTGCTGCCCTCGGCGAACAGTTCCAGCAGACGCGAGCGCAACGCAACGCGGGCATCGCGGCCGAGTTCGAAGAAGGCATTGAGCTGGCCGCCACGGGTCGCTTCGACTGCCGTGCGTGCCGCGCCGTCGAACAGGCCGGCGTCGAGCGCCGCTTCGAGATCAAAGATATGTTCGCCGATGGCCACACCGCTGCGCGCTGCCGAACCGTTAGCGCTGAACACGCCGAGCGGCAAGTTTTGCAGGGGGAAATCAGTGTCACCGTTGGCGGAGGCAACCCAGCTACTAGTGTTGGAAGTCTGAGTCATGGGTTATCTCCGGGTCGGGTCGAAAGTGACGGGCAACGTCGCCCAGCAGGCGTCGTAGTTGCTTTGCAGTTGCGGGCATTCGAGTGCGTATTGGCTCGGGCGCAGCACTTGGCTGGTCTCGAACATGAACGCCATGGTGTTGTCGATTTTCGCCGGCGACAGTTCGGCGTTGATCGCTTTGGTGCAGCTTTCGCCGTCCGGGCCGTGGGCGCTCATGCAGCTGTGCAACGACGCACCGCCGGGCACGAAGCCTTCAGCCTTGGCGTCGTATTCGCCTTTGATCAGGCCCATGAATTCGTTCATCAGGTTGCGGTGGAACCACGGCGGCCGGAAGGTTTTCTCGGCGACCATCCAGCGCGGCGGGAAAATCACGAAGTCCAGGTTAGCCAAACCGTGGACGCTGGTCGGCGAAGTCAGAACGGTGAAAATCGACGGATCCGGGTGATCGAAACTCACCGTGCCGATGGTATTGAAGCGGCGCAGATCGTATTTGTACGGCACGTTGTTACCGTGCCAGGCGACCACGTTCAGCGGCGAATGATTGAGCTCGCAACCCCACAACTGGCCGAGGAATTTCTGCACCAGCGTGGTGGGTTGCCTGAGGTCTTCGTAATGCGCCACCGGGCTCAGAAAGTCGCGCGGGTTGGCCAGGCCGTTACTGCCGATCGGCCCCAGGTCCGGCAGGCGCAGCGGCGCGCCGTGGTTTTCGGCGATGTAGCCGCGCGCCTGCGGATCTAGCAATTCCACGCGAAATTTCAGACCGCGCGGCAGCACGGCGATTTCCAGCGGTTCTATTTCGAGCACGCCGAGTTCCGTGACGAGGCGCAGCCGGCCCAGTTCCGGCACCAGCAACAATTCGCCGTCAGCGTTGAAGAACACGCGCTCCATGGAACGGTTGGCGCGGTAGCTGTAGACGCTGATCCCGGCTGGCTTATCGGCGCCGGCATTGGCCGCCATGCTCACCAGCCCGTCGATGAAATCGGTCGGTTCGCTGGGGATCTCCAGCGAGTTCCAGCGCAGCCGGTTGGGGGTCACCTCGCCCAACGGTCCGCCGGCCAATTGCCGCTCCAGTTTGACGAACGCCGGGTGATTCGCCGACGGCTGAATGCGGTACATCCAGGTGCGCCGCGCTTCGCTGCGGACCATGGTGAACGCCGTGCCGGAGAACAGTTCGGTGTAGAGACCGTAAGGGACTTTTTGCGGGGAGTTCTGGCCGACGGGCAGTGCGCCGGGCAACGCTTCGCTGCTGAATTCGTTGCCGAAGCCTGACTGATAAGCCAGCGCTGGCGCCGTTGAATCGAGGTTCATGGAGCCTCCTGAACGGGGAGTAGGCAATGGCCCATCGCTCTATTGCAGAGGTCTCGGCACGCCCGGGTTATTTTTATCGTAATCAAATTACGCATAACGTAATTTGATCGGGATTGACCGTCAAGCTATAAAGACGCCCATTCGTCCCGGGATCACACCGCCTCCATGGAAAAGCCGCGCAGCACCGATAAACAGAAAGTCCGTTCGGCCGAGGTCGGCACCGACATTCTCAAAGCCCTGGCCGAACTGTCGCCAGCGACCTCATTGTCGCGCCTGGCGGAACACGTGCAGATGCCGGCGAGCAAGGTCCATCGCTATTTGCAGGCGTTGATCGCCAGCGGTTTCGCCGAGCAGAACGCCGCCACCAACCACTATGGCCTCGGCCGCGAAGCCCTGCGCGTGGGCCTCGCCGCGCTCAACAGCATGGACGTGCTGAAAGTCGCCGCCCTGCCCTTGGCCGAGTTGCGCGATGACTTGAACGAAACGTGTTTTCTGGCGGTGTGGGGCAATCAGGGTGCGACGGTGGTGCACATCGAACCGGCGGTGCGCGCGGTCACGGTGGTCACGCAATTGGGTTCGGTGTTGCCGTTGCTGACTTCGTCGACAGGCCTGGTATTCAGTGCCTTTCTGCCAGATCGGGAAACCAGCGAGTTGCGCGAACTGGAGGTCCAGGCCAGTGAGGCGCACGCCTTGGCCGACGATCAAGCCTACGAGACATTGCGCGAACAGATTCGCCAACGCGGCTTGCACCACGTTCACGGTTTGCTCATGCCCGGCGTCGATGCGTTGTCCGCGCCGGTGTTCAATGCGGTCGGCAACGTTGCGGCGGTGTTGACCATCGTCGGCCCGACGTCACTGTTCCACGCCGACGAAGATGGCCCGGCGGCGCAGCGCTTGCTGGCAGCGACCCGGGCCGTGAGTTGGCGGATGGGTTATCAGCCCGACGATGTCAGCCGTTGAACAGCGCTACACGTCGGCGGGCATTGGCGGTTATCACGCCAAGGTAGTTTTGCTGCTGGCGCTGTCGGGGTCGGCGAGCAGTTCCTGGATTTCCTCCCATGCCCGCTCATGCAATTGCGGCAGACCGCTGGCCTTGGCGTAGAGCTTATCGATGCTGTAGACGTCCCCCAGCATATCGATGAGATTTTTCTGCAGTTTGCTAGCCTTGGTCAGCTTGTGCGCACCTTTGCCCAGCGTCGCCAATTCAATCAATGCACTAGCGAAATGCATGAGTGCCGTGGCTCTGTCCCCCAGTGAATAGGCCTCGGCGCCCTGAACCATCTCCTTGGTCAGCAGCGCGGCACTCACTGCAATGCCGACGGGGGGATAGATCACGCTGGCTAACGTGGCAGCGATCAACACAGTTTCGAAGACGATGCCGGTAATGATCTCTTCAAGGCTCTGCGTTGCCTCGTCCACATCGGACATGACTTTGCGCAGCACGCTGTCGTAACAACTGTTGAAATCGGTGATGCGCGAGTTGCGCTCCAGTACCGGCGCCTCGGCAAAGTTCGCCAACTGTTCAAGGTCTGTTACGTAGGTGCCAATCAGTCGTTGGTAGACCGCCGGCGTGCGCGCATAAAAATAGTCACCCAGACCACGGGTTTTCACCGCGCTGACAAAGTCTTTGAAGGGACGCAACTCGCGGCCGTCCGGCGCATTCGGGGTGAACAGGTATTCTTCGACCAATCCGCCGATGTGCAGGCGAAACACAAACGTGCCGATCAACGCGTGACCTTTGAGACGAAGCTCAAACATCGCGCTGTGCTGCACCGCTGTCGGTTCCTCACCCAGCGGCGCCTCGGGCAGCGGCCGATCCGGGTCATATCCATCGACTACCTTCATCAGCTCGGTGACGTGCGAATTCGACAAACGGCCAGTGAACAGCGCCAGATAGATCGCCGTGCGCATCTGCCGTTGCAGGATGCCGAGGTGCAAAAGACGCTTGAACCGCCCATCCGGATGCCTGCGATTCATATACGTCGTGCGCAACATGGCGATGTACTGCTCACCCGCGCGCAACGTCCTCGACCAACCGGCGATATGCCGAATATCCAGTTTGCTGATCGCCGGATGAGACGCTTTCAGCGTATAGCGCGGGTACAAGTCGCGGTTGGGGTTATCTGCAGCGAAGTGCACTTCCCGGACTATCAGTTCAGTCAGGCTCATTTGCTGTTGCGCACTGATTTGCACTTCAATCCGGTCAGGATCGACCGCGACATTTTCACCGGCGGCGAGAAGAACGTCCTCTACGCGTTGTTTGATCAGTTGATGGCAGAAACGGTCATAACTGATGAAACTGCCCTGGCGCACTTCAATCGCACGTAACGCCCGCAGTTCGCAGTTGATCCGGCTGAACACTTGGCGCTGTTGATCGGTCGCCGCCCGGTAACCGTAGGGTGTATGGCTTTCTTCGGCGGCGATCAGCCAATCGCGATGGTTGGCAACAACAGTTGTCAGTGCTTCCTTGCCGGTATAAGGCGCCGGTGCCAGCGAAACTCCTCGCCAGAGACTTGGCAGTCTAGAGACTTGTTGCAGATAACCACCGACAACTTCGCGGTCCAGTGCATGAGTCTGCCAGCTCAGGTATTCGCGACCGCGCGGTGTCTCTGTCCAACTTCCAATATCGATGCTCACGCGCCGCAGCGACGGCAGTTGATACCAGTCCTGGCCACCGGGCGAGTCAGGTGCATAGAGCAACCAATCGTCATCGCTCGGACTGCGACTGCTGATAACGGCAAGGCCGGCCAGCGGCCGCCAGTTTTCGTGCAACTGCACTGGCGCGATGATCAAATCCTCATCGCCCTCAATGAGACGGCGCACTCGCTGTAGATTGCTGTCGCTCAGATGGTCCTGCAACTTTGCCGAAAAGGCGCTGAACAGAAGTTGCTCGCGAGTCAGGTTTTCCATGGCGGCGAGTACGTTCGGGCGCTGATAAACATCTCTGAACTCGCGGCCATAAGCCGCCCGCACGTCGTTGCTCATCAGCTTTTCCAGCCAATCGGGAGCCATGTGCCGTGTTTCTGATACCTGCAAGGTAATCTGTGGGCGTTCACCTTCATCGTGCAAGCCGTGCAACAACAAGTCCGTGAGCGAGCGCTTTTCTTCCTGAATCAAAGAGCGGCCACCGAACGAAAACACATACCGCGATGACGTCATCACCGTGTCGGGGTCGAGTGCTGTCCGGTACCACTTGGCCAGCGCCTGCGCAGCCAGATCACGAGCGTAAGCCTGAACGCTGGTGAACGGGCCAAGTTGCTTATCCAGATGAATCTGGCTGGCAATCAGGTTCTGCTCGAGTTCGCCGTAGTGCTGTCGGTCGAGTGCACTTGCACGCTCGAGCCATTGGACAGGAATGTCACTGTTGGCGGGAATATGCGTATTGATTACGTTCATTCAATTGCCCTTCGATTAATTCTCAACTGGCCGGCTCAATGCAGGCGAAAATTAATCTACGTCGGTTCGAACAAACATCAAATCGGCAAATCAACACTGAACAGTCACAGCTACAACCGCATGTAAACCGAATCTTTTTTCTACATATAAAGGGAAACGTTTAGCCCGACACCAATCCCCTGTCAGCCCCACAACCCCAACGATTTCGCCTTCGCTACCGCTTGCGTGCGACGCTCCACCCGTAACTTTCCATGTATGCGGCGGCTGTGAGTTTTAACAGTATGCAAAGAAATAAACAGCGCATCGGCAATCTGCTGATTAGAGTGACCGAGTGCAATTAATTCCAATACTTGCAGTTCACGCTGACTTAACAAGTCCGCAGGCGCAGAACTCGCGCATGGCTCTTTGGCCGGCAATGGAACAACGTGTTGCGCGTCTGACAATGAAGGCTGGCGCAACCGCAATTCACTCCAGAGTTGCTGTAGTTGATAGCGCTCTACATTGCGCGAGCCCTCGTGCAAAACGTCGACGGCTTTCGCCACTTGCCCATCGAGCCAAAGTGCCTCGGCCAAGGCCAATTGCAACTCGGTGGCGAGCGCGTACATGCCGCACGATCGGGCCTGCTCAAGCGCCGCATCGATTTGCCCCACCGCGTCGACCGAACCCGGCATAACTCGAATTTTGGCAAGCGCCAGCAGGTATTCGATTCGCGCGATCAGTGCGAGCGTTGCCGGCGGCGCATGGCGTGCGCGCGGCCCGCGATAGTGTTTGAGCACGCGACTCAGCGCCTCGCACGCCAACTCCGCGCGGCCCTGTTGCAACCAGAAATGGCTGCTGACCTGCAACAGCACGCCGCGATACACCGTGTCGGGGATCTGGCGCAGTTGCATCAACCGTTCGGCATCGCGCAAACAGACGAATGCGTGGGCGTAATCGCGCCGATTGGCAGCTAATTGCGCCAAGCCGATATAGCCGTACAACACGCGTTTGTCGTGGCTGCGCAGGCACTGTTCCTGCCCGGCGTGAAACAGTTCTTGCGCCCGCTCCTCTTCGCCCATGCACAGTGCCAGACGCCCGCGACGCAAGGCGATGCGCCCCAGCAGCGGTGTCGGCAACGATGCCTGTTGGCAGAGCAAATCATGGATATTCGCCAGCAGCGTCTCGGCCCGCGCGGGGGCGCCGCGCTGTTCCAGCAATTGCGCGTGATCGAGTTCGAGCAAGCCCTCAAACACCAGTGAGCCCTGCGCCCGAGCCAGGCACAGCGCCTCGCGGTTGAGTGCCTGCGCGACTTCCAGTTCGCCGCGCAGCAAGGCTTGCTGGGTCAACCCCGACAGGCACAAAACGCGCACGGTCCACAGGTCCGGCCCGAGGTCGTTCAGCGCCTCCAGCAGATGCGCGCGCGACGCCTCCATGCGCCCCTGCAAGTGCAGCAACCAACCCTGCTGCGCTTGCCAACGGGCGAGCAATTGTTGCTGCAGCAGCGGCGTCGGTTGCGGGGTAAATCGCGACAGCTGTTCGATGCATTCAGCCGCCTGTTCAAAGCGCCCGGCGAACAACGACGCAGCGGTGATCAAGCCGACCAATTGCGGCGAGCCAGACAACAACTCCGCACCCTGTTGCTCGTGCAAGCGCAGCAACAGGACCACCGTTTGCTCTTCGAACAAATGCTCGAAACTGAAGTGCTGCAACAGGCTGACCGCGACTTCATATTCTTCGGCGAGCAAGGCCTGTTCGAACGCCGGTTTCCACAGCTGTTCGGCGGCGAACCACTGGCACGCGCGCCGATGCCAGGAACGCCCGGTCGACCATTGTTCATCGCGCATCAGTTGCGTGAGTGGCGGAAAAATCTGCAGCCAGTCCGCCGAGTCCTGCCAGGGCTCGATAAAGCAGCCGAGTTCCTGCAACGTCTTCAGGCATTGCGCGCCTTCACCGGCGCCGAACAGGTGCTCGCACAATCGCGCATTGAAGCGCGGCAAATGCGCGAGTACACGCCAGGCTTCGGTCAGTTCGGCGCTGAGGCTGGTGAACAGTTCGTGCTGCAGATAATCGAGCAAGGTGTCAGGTCGGCTGTGCAGCGTGTCGTTGCGCGACCAGTCGCATTTGTGCAGCAGCGCAATGCGCACACCGGCGCACCAGCCGCCACTGAGGCGGATGATTTTGCTCGCGGCAATGTTCGCTTCGGCGGGTGTCAGGTGCTGCAACAGCGCGGCGATTTCCGCTTGATTGAAGGCCAGCGTCGAGCGCTCGCAGTCGTACAGATCATCGTCGAGTAACAGGCGTGGCCAGTTGCATTGCGGACGCCGCCGCGCGCCCAGCCACCAGGTGACCATCGGGCTGCTGACGGCGATCAGGCGATCGAGCAGTTGGTCCAGTTGCGGATTCGGCAAGCGGCAATAATCGTCGAGAAACAGCCAGATCGGCGTCGACCAGCGGGCCAGCGCTGCAAGGACTGCGGACTCTTCCGCTGACGGCAGCCCTGACGCTTCGGCCAGTCGTCGACACAAATCTGCCGGGGTTATCGCGGCACCGGCCAACGGCAACCAGCACACCTGACATTGTGGCGGCGCCTGCAACAGGCAATCGGCGAGCAACGAGGTTTTGCCGCTGCCGGCCGGCGCGCAGAGCAATTTCACCCGCGCGTTCGATGCCAGCAACGGCGCGCTCAGACGCTCGCGCGACAGGTGATGGGAGGACAAGCGGGGCAAAAATCCCGGACGATCCAGACACGGGGTCATGGCGGTCATTGCGGCGTGCCTTTTTATAGTTGTGCCGCAACCCTAGCCCTCTCCCGCGTGCTTGTTGAGAAACATTCAGAACGCTGATTGCCCCCCATAAAAAACCCGCCCCTGTATGAGCTGAGCTTGATGGGAGCAGAGCTTGGTGGGTGCAGAGCTTGGTGGGAGCAAAGCTTGCTCGCGATGGCGGTGTGTCATTCAACATTGATATTGGCTGAACCGACGCCATCGCGAGCAAGCTTTGCTCCTACGGGGATGGCGGTGTGTCATTCAACATCGATGTTGGCTGACACAACGCCTCCCCTGTAGGAGCTGAGCTTGCTCGCGAAAGCGGTCTGTCATTCAACATTGATATTGGCTGACCCAACCCACCCCCTGTAGGAGCTGAGCTTGCTCGCGAAAGCGGTCTGCCATTCAACACTGATATTGGCTGACCCAACGCCTCCCCTGTAGGAACTGAGCTTGCTCGCGAAAGCGGTGTGTCATTCAACATTGATATTGGCTGAACCGACGCCTTCGCGAGCAAGCTTTGCTCCTACAGGATGGTGGCTTAACGAACCCCCTCAGCGCGCAATGCCGATGGCGTGTAATCAGCCGCTTTCGCTTCAAAGCCGAATTCAAAGCTGTGCTTCTCTTCGTTCTTCATCCCGAGGGCAAGGTAACGCCCGGCAATGATGTCGTAGAGCGCTTCCAGGGTGTACGCCTGGGCCTGGTGATCGTAGTAATACTGCGCGTGCCCCTCGGCCACTCGCCACAGTTGGCCGCGACCGTCGTAGTGATCGACCAGCGCCACTTGCCAACTGTCTTCGTCGATGTACATGTGGCGTTTGGCATAAATGTGCCGCTCGCTCGGCTTGACCGTGCCGACCACTTCCCAGACCCGGTGCAGCTCATAACGGGTCAGGTCCTGATTGATATGCCCAGCCTTGACGATGTCGTCGTACTTGAGCTTCGGCGAATCGAGTTTGTAGCTGTTGTACGGAATGTACATTTCCTTTTTGCCGACCAGCTTCCAGTCGTAGCGATCCGGCGCGCCGGAGAACATGTCGAAGTTGTCCGAAGTGCGCAGGCCATCGGCAGCAGTGCCCGGCCCGTCATACGCGACTTGCGGCGCCCGACGCACGCGACGCTGACCGGCGTTATAGATCCACGCCAGACGCGGTTCCTTGACCTGATCGAGCGTCTCGTGAACCAGCAACACGTTACCCGCCAGACGCGCCGGCGCAGTCACCGACTGCTTGAAAAACGTCAGCACGTTCGCGGCTTTTTCCGGGTCGAGATCCTTGATCAATTGCGGCACGGCGATCTCTTCTTCGAAGCGGATCGGCGTGTAGCTGCCGTTGGTTTGCGGAGTCACTTGGGTGATGATCCGGCGCAAATTGCCGCCGTGATAACGGGTGATGTGGTTCCACAACACCTCGACGCCATTCTTCGGAATCGGAAATGCGTAGTAGCGGTTGCCGGTGAAATTGGCCAGGCCGCTGCCGTCATTGATGCTGTTGACGTTGAGCGCGCTGCGCTTGGCCGACTCGTAGATTTCCGGCGGCACGGCGACCGTGCGATGGGTCGGGTAGACCGGAATTTTGTAGGTTTCCGGGTAGCGCTTGAACATCGCCACCTGACCTTCCGACAGCTTGTCCTTGTACTTGTCGACCGTTGCCGCGGTGATCACGAACAACGGTTTTTCGCTGGCAAACGGGTCGGCGAGGAAACCTTTGCTGTCCACCGCCCCAGCGTTTTTCGGAATGCCGCCGGTCCACGCCGGAATCGAGCCGTCAGCGTTGCCGGCCTTCTCCGCGCCCAACGGCGTGAGGCTGGTCCCGAGCTTGTTGGCTTCGTCCGGCGAAACCGCCGCTATCACGTTGGCGGCCAGCAGGCTCAGGGCCAGGGCGCCGCATTGCAGAATCATTTTGCGCATTAACATCATCCTTCTCAGCCAGATCAGAAGTTCACGCCGAAGCTCAGCGCCAGGAAGTCGCGGTCTTCGAGAACGTTGTAGTCACCGCCGAAAAAGTCGGTGTAACTCAAGCTCGCGGTATAGGTGTTGCGGTAGTCGGCATCGACGCCGACGCTGATCGCCTTGGCGCCTTCGTTGAACAGGCCGTTGGGGCCATAACCGGCGACGTCGTGGGACCAGGACAGGTTGGGTTTGAGGTTGATCCCGCCGATCACGTTGGCGTAATCGAGGATGGCCCGGGTGCGATAACCCCACGACGTCGAGGTGACGAAGCCCTCGGTGTCGCCGCCAAAACCGTACTGGCCGAACACCGAATCGCGGCCATAACGCAGATCGCTTCGCGACTCCAGGCCACCAACGCGCACCACCGCTGCTTCACCGACCACGGTCAGCCGTTCGGCGCCGAGCACCTGATCGAAGAAGTGCGTGAGCGTGCTCTGGATTTGCGTCACTTCCTTGCGCCGATAACCTTTGTTGTCGGCCCCCGGTGCGGTGGCGATCGGCGAAGCGGCGCCGCCGGCAATCGGGTTGATCAGCGCCAGGGTCAGGTCGTTGGTGCTGACTTGCACCGGCGCGTTGGGCCGATAGCTGATCTCGCCGGTCCACGCGGTGCCGGTGGGCAACGTGGTGGAGAAACTCGCGCCGTACAGGCGAATGTCTTCCGGGTAATCGAGGTAATACTGGCCGCGACCGAGCATCACACTTTGCGCCAGCCCGGCGCCGCTGCCGGGGGCCAGACCGTTGGCAATATTGACCAGGCCCGGCAGGCTGGCGAGGGTCGAAGCGCCGGCGGTGATGGTGCCGACCGTTGGCGTGCGGCTGTGGTAATTCATGAAGTACAAGCCGTACTCGGTGTCGTCGCCGAGCCAGCGCAGCGCCGTGCCCCACTGCCCGGAATCACGCGCATCGCGGTCGCCGCCACGGGGGATGACCACGCCTTCACGCGTTACCTGAATCGGCTGACCGAACGCCGAGGCCAGCGGCGCAAACGGCGCAATCGCCGGGCTGCCGACGGTGTAGCCGTTGGTGCAGCCGTCAGCCGCTACGTCGACGCCGAAGTAGGTGCCGCAGTTGTCGAGAACCGTCTGGTCCCACTCCAGTTGATAAAAACCTTCGACGGTCAGTTGATCGGTCAGGCCTTGCGAGCCGAACAGCATGTTTACCGGGATCAGGCCTTCCTTGATCTCGGCGCCGGGACGCCGAAACGCCGACACGTCGACCGGGTTGATGCTGTTGATCGAGTTGCCGATGAAGGTACTTTCGCCCCAACTCACCACTTGTTTACCCGCGCGCACAGTGCCGGGCAGGTTGGCGATGGAATAGTTGTGATAGACGAACGCATCGAGGATCTGCGCGCCGGACGATTTCGCGCCTTCCTTGCGCCCGTTGTCGCTGATCTGTTTGAACTCGCGGTCCTCGTCCTTGAGCTCGAAGTCGTACCAGTATTTGCCGCGGACAAACACGCCGGTATCGCCGTACTTGAGTTCGAGATCGTGGATGCCCTTGACGATTTTGGAGAAGGTTTCGCCCTTCTTGAAATTCAGTCGCCCGTCATCACCGGTCGAGGATTGGCCAGTGCCGCCGTTGACCGTGCCGACAAAAGCCTTGTCCGCATCGCGCATGCCCCAACTCGCGCCGACCGACAGCGAGGAGTCGAAGGTGCCTTCGATTTCGCCGATATTGAATGCAACGGCATGCGCCTGGGCACAGCAACCCAAAGCCACCGCAGCGGCCAGCGCTTGCGGCGTGAAGATGGCGCGCATTGTTGTTTTTGTCATGCGTCTTCCCCGGTGAGTGACAGAAGGCCCCACCCTACTGCTCCGCGCCGGGAGCGATAAGCGCACCAAGGAGGTATTCGCGTTGTACCTCCAAAGGATGAATGCCCGCACCGCACGGCGCTTTGCGCCACGCATGGACGAGCTGGATAAAGGATTATCAACCGAACGCATAACCCCAGATCGCCGGAGCCCCTGTAGCAGCTGCCGAGGCACGAGGCTGCGTTCGGCTGCGAAGCAGTCGTAAAACCCGAGCTGAACGCATAACCCCAGATTGACAGAGCCCCTGTAGCAGCTGCCGAGGCACGAGGCTGCGTTCGGCTGCGAAGCAGTCGTGAACCCGAGCTGAACGCATAACCCCAAATTGACAAAGCCCCTGTAGCAGCTGCCGAGGCACGAGGCTGCGTTCGGCTGCGAAGCAGTCGTGAATCAGTTCACGCGGGGTGTCAGGAAAATCGCTTGTTCAGGTTTGACGACTGCTTCGCAGCCGAACGCAGCCTCGTGCCTCGGCAGCTGCTACATGAGCCGGACGCAGCCTCGTGCCTCGGCAGCTGCTACATGAGCCAACGCAGCCTCGTACCTCGGCAGCTGCTACATGAACCGATGCGGCTTTCTCATTGCGACAAATTCGGGCGCGGCGCGAATCGGCGACTGTTGCACGCCCCGTAACAGTGCATGTCTGGAATCGCTATTTTTCCTTTGCGTTCAACCCCCTATTCTTGCCGGGCTTTCACGGGTAACCGACCGTAAGCACGACGCGATCGACCTGACTGAACCCCAGGCCTGTCGCGGCAGATTTCAGATGGATTGAGGCGCTCTTCGATTCATCGCCCTGTGTTCACTGACGTTGATTTATTGCTCCTTGATCAATCGTCTTACTTTGGCCGCTGCGTTTGCAGCGGCCTTTTTTATGGGCGATGTTTTTAGCGGGGATTTGACGCGGGGTTGGCACGGCTCAGGCACGCCCTGCCGAATGCAGCGAGATCAGAGCGAATACTTCTGCAAATTCGCCATCATTTCCTTCAACGCCTCAATATTGTCCTGCGGATGCGCCGCACCCTCAAAATCACAAATCTGCTGCCAGTGCGCCGCAACATCTTCCGGCGAGAAGCCCACGCGCGGATCAAATCCGGCACCCAGACTGCGCTCCCAACGCACTTTGCCCATCCAGCCGCCGCCGACTTCAAACAAGCCTGAAGTTTCCTGACAATTTTCGCTGGCGAGGTACACCACTAACGGGCTGACCAGTTCCGGTTTGAGTTGCTCGAATACTTGCGGCGGGATCAGGCCTTCGGTCATGCGCGTACCGCCGGTGGGGGCGATGGCGTTGACGAGGATGTTGTTCTTGCGTCCCTCGATGGCCAGCGTGCGGGTCAAACCGTACAGACCCAGCTTGGCCATGCCGTAGTTGGACTGGCCGAAGTTGCCGTAGATGCCCGAGGTCGACGCGGTGAAAATCACCCGGCCATAACTTTGCTCACGCATATGCGGCCAAGCGGCGCGGGTGGCTTTGTAGGCGCCTTCGACGTGGACGCGGTAGACCAGATCCCAATCGCCGTCGTCCATTTTGTGGAAGGTTTTATCGCGCAGGATCCCGGCGTTGTTCACCACCACGTCGACGCGGCCAAACACGTCGAGGGCTTGCTGGACGATTTTGTCGCCGTCGGTGACGGAGTCGTGGTTGGCTTCAGCGATACCGCCCGCCGCGCGAATTTCGGCGACCACGCGGTCGGCGGCTGAGGCGTTGGCGCCTTCACCCTGAGCGGTGCCGCCGAGGTCGTTGACCAGCACTTTGGCGCCCTGTTGCGCAAACAGCAACGCATGCGCCCGGCCCAGACCGCCGCCGGCGCCAGTGATGATCACGACTTTATCTTCGAAGCGCACAGACTCACTCATGGGGAAAACTCCAGCAGGCCAAAGGACATTGGCGTCGAGTGTCGGCCACGGCGCTGCGGGTCACAATCAAGACGAGGAGGCTGAATGGTGCGCGATAAGGTTGGGGGATGATGCGCGCGATGAGACAGGACAGCACAAAAACCTGTAGGAGCAGAGCTTGCTCGCGAAGGCGTCGTGTCAGCCAGCATCAATGTTGAAGGTCAGTCCGCTATCGCGAGCAAGCTTTGCTCCCACAGCGTTCGCGGTCGGGCAAAAAATACAGCTCACGAACACGCCACCTGGCGCGGCGCCAGTGTCAGGCGATCGCGAAACTCGACGTAGTGCTTGAGCACCTGCACCGGCGCCTCGATCTGCGGATAGTGACCAATACCCGGCAGCAGCACCGTGTCCGGATTGGGGATCAACTGCCGATAACGCTCGACCATGTGCGCGCCGGAAATCGGATCGACCTCGCCATCGATCACGCGTAATGGCACGTCACAACACTGCATGGCGCCGATCCAGCGGTCGCGCTGGACCCGTCGTTCCGGAATATAGCCAATCAGTTTGTGCATGATCCGCGGCCCGCGATTGCTCTCGACCAGGCTCCAGAAGTCATCCATTTCGCTTTCGGTCGGCCGGTTCTTCGAGCCGAAGATCTGGCGAAAATTCTTCACCAGCGCATCGCGGGTAAACGCTCGACCGAGCATCCAGCCCAGCGGACTGAGCAAGAGTTTTTGCGCCAACAGCGGCCGATGGGTTTCGGGGAACAGCCCGCCATTGAGAAACACGCAACTGGCGACATCGATCCGCGCCTCTTGGTGGCGGACGAGCAATTCCTGAGCGACGCTGTCGCCGTAATCGTGGGCCAGCAGGTGCACCGACTGCTCGATATTCAGGTGCGCGAGCAACGCCTGCTGCAAATCGGCTTGCTCCAGCAGGCTATAGCGGTGATTCATCGGTTTCGCCGAATCGCCGAAGCCGAGCATGTCGCAGGCGATCACCCGATAGCGCTGCGCGAGCGGTTGCCACAGGTAATGCCAATCCCAACTGGCGGTGGGAAAACCATGAATGAGCAGCAGCGGCTCACCCTGCCCGGCCGTCCAGTAACGGATAGCCTGGCCACGGAAAATGAAGGTCTGGCCGTGTTTGCGCCAGACGCTCAGCGGGATCTCGGCGAGTGGCATCAGAGTTTATAACCTGGGTCTTGTTTATCGAGTTTGCGCAGCAACGCCGGCCAGGCCAGCGCGCCACCCATGCCTTGGGCGCTTTTGGTCACACCCGCAATCATCGCTTTGGCGCCGGCGAGAATCTGCGGTTCGATGGCGATCAGCTCGGCGCCACCGGTTTGCGCCAGCACCTGGATATCGCAAGCGCGCTGGAAAGTGAACATCATCAAAAAGGTGTCAGCGATGGTCCCGCCGCAGGTCAGCAGACCGTGGTTGTGCAGCATCAGGAAATTGTTTTCACCGAGGTCGGCCTGCAGCCGCGCTTTCTCTTCATGGTTCAGCGCCACGCCTTCATACGCGTGATAGGCCAGGCTCGACAGCACAAACAGGGATTGCTGGCTGATCGGCAAGATGCCTTGTTTTTGCGCCGACACCGCGACCCCGGCGGCGGTGTGCGTGTGCAGGACGCACACCACGTCGTGACGCACTTCGTGCACGGCGCTGTGGATGGTGTAACCGGCCGGATTGATCTCGTAAGGGCTGTCCATCAGCTTGTTGCCGGCCTGATCGACTTTGACCAGGCTCGACGCGGTGATCTCGTGGAACATCAGCCCGAACGGGTTGATCAGGAAGTCTTCTGTGCCCGGCACCTTGGCCGAAATATGGGTGAAGATCAGATCGTCCCAGCCATGCGCAGCGACCAGGCGATAACAGGCTGCGAGGTCGACGCGGGCCTGCCATTCGGCGGCGCTGACCTGATCTTTGACACTGTTGGGGAACTGGACGGGCGCAAGACTCACGGCAACAACCTCCTGGTTTTTATTATTTTGCTCAGTCTCAGCAGTCTAGTCAGGCTCCGGAATTCGTGTAGTTGCATTGGCAGCCAGCTTGGTGGCCGAGCGAGTCAGTGGCGCAATTAGCGTCGCGCCGCGTCAAAGGATAGACGCCAATAATGGCGCGGCGAACAGATTGAGCAACCCGGTCAGGACCATGACCAGACCCGCCACCGAGCCCTCTTCGCCGCCCACTTCATGCGCCCGACTGACTCCCGCGCCGTGCGCGCCGACCCCAAACAGCGCGCCGCGCGCCAGGGCACTGCGCAATGGCAGCCATTTCAGCAGGACGCCGCCGAGCATCGCCCCGATCACCCCGGTAAACATCACAAACACCGCGGTCAATTCCGGCACGCCACCGAGGTCGTGGGCCAGCGGCATGGCGAATGGCGTGGTGATCGAACGGGGCACCAGCGACATCGTCACCGAACTGTCCAGCGCCAGCGCTTTGGCCAGACCGAACGAGGTGCCAATGGACGCCGCGCTGCCCGCGAGCATCCCCAGCAGCAACGCCGACCAGTGCCGCGCAAGCATTTGCCGCTGCTGCCAGATCGGCACGGCGAACGCCACGGTGACCGGCCCGAGCACCAGCATCAGCCAATGGGTATTGCTCGAATATTCGGCGTAAGCGGTGTGCAACGGCACCGCCAGCGCCAGCAATAGCGCCGGAACCAGAATCAGCGGCGACAATAAATAGCGGCCAGTGCGCCGGTAGATCCAGCGGCTGAACAGATAGGCGAGCAAGGTGAACGCCAGCCAGAACATCGGCATCAGCTCAAGCTTCATGCGACCTCCGCAACCGCACCACCAACTCGACGGTAAACGCAGTCACCAGCATCACCATCAACGTGCTCGCAGCAATCACCAGCAGAATCCGCCAACCGTCGTTGCGCAGCAGGCCGCCGTAGTCGAGCAGGCTCATCAGCGCCGGAATAAAAAACAACAACATCTCGGCCATCAACACGCCGGCGCCCATTTGCAGCGCTGCCGGTTTCACCCAGCCGAACGCGAAGGCCAGCAGCAACAACGCCATGCCGATGACGCCGCCGGGAATCGGCCAGGCGAACCAAACGGCCAATTGGCAGCCGATCATATAAATAGCCAGTAACACAGCCAGCTCGGCGATCAGACGGAAGAGATATTTGCAGCGTGATGCATTCATGGTCAGGTCCTCACAGGCGCCTATTTTACGAAGCGGGCTGTTATCCCTGAAGCGAATTGTTAGACTTCCAGCCATTCCAAAATGGAATCAGGCGATGGAATTCAAACAGCTGCGCAGCTTTATCGAAGTGATGCACCAAGGCGGTTTCACTCAAGCGGCGAAGACTTTGCACATCAGCCAGTCCGCGGTGAGCAAGCAAGTTGCGCAACTTGAGCAAAGCCTCGGCACGCCTTTGCTTGAACGTCTCGGCTCGCAATTGCGCCTGACCGCCGCCGGCAGCGTGGTGCTGCAACGCGCGGAGAACATGCTGCGCTTGCGCAACGAACTGCTCAGCGAACTCGACGATTTAAGCCAATTGGCGCGGGGCGAATTGCGCCTTGGATTACCGCTGCTGGGCAGCGATGCGTTGTTCGCCAGGCTGTTTGCCGAATACCGGCGGCGCTACCCGAACATCAGCATTCAACTGATCGAGGGCGGCAGCCGCAACATCGAACAAGCGGTGTTGAGTGGCGAACTGGAATTGGGCGGGAGCTTGCTGACCCGGGATCCGCAATTCGAATGCCAGCCGTTCTGCGACGAGCCGCTGGACGCCTTGCTGCCGGCCGATCATCCGCTGGCGGCGAAGTCTGTGATTGGTTTGGAGGAATTGGCCGATACGCCGTTTTTGCTGTATCAGCGCAGCTTCGTGCTCAACGATCGGTTGCTCCAGGCCTGCCAGCAAATGGGTTTTACCCCGAAAGAAGGTGGGCGCAGCGGTCAGGCGGATTTTCTTGCGGCGCTGGTGGCCGCCGGGCAAGGCGTGGTGCTGTTGCCGCGGGTAGTCGCGCGCGGGCTGGTACGGCCAGGCGTGGTGCGCCTGACCTTGAACGCGCCGGCCACGTTGCGCTGGGACATCGCGTTTATCTGGCGCCAGGGCGCGTACCTGTCGAAAGCCGCGCAAGCCTGGCTGGCGCTGCTGCGCGAGCGTCCGGTCAGCCGCGCAGAGCCGTGACCAACTCGGCCAGCCAAGGCTCGGCGTCGGTTTCCGGGGTCACGCTTTCGCTCGCATCGAGGCGCAGCATCGGCAGCACTTCGCGCAAACCCAACTCGCCGAACAGTTCGCGCATCTGCTCGCCGCCGCCGCAGAACGTGTCGCCATAACTGGCGTCGCCCAAGGCAATGACCGCGCCGGGCAAACCGCGCCATGCCGCCGGCAACTGGTCGCGAATCGTCGAATACAGCGGTTGCAAATTGTCCGGCAACTCGCCCATGCCGGTGGTCGAGGTCACGGCCAGAAAGGCCTCGGGGGCAAATGCCTGGACATCGGCAAGGCTGGCGCGCGGGTTGTGCCAGGTATCAAAACCGGCGTCTTTCAAAATATTCGCAGCGTGCCGGGCGACTTCTTCAGCCGTGCCGTACACCGAGCCGGAAAGGATGGCGACTTTCATCAAACTGATCCTGAAGCGGTAAAAGACCGGCGATATTAACAGCACCGGCGAAAAAGCTGCGATTGACTCTCGACCACCAGTGATGGCTAGTAGACAGCTCGCCCGGTTGTTTTAGAATGCAACGCTGCTTTCTCACTTGTCGGAGGTTCAGATGATCAACGCTCAACTGCTGCAACTGGTCATCAATGCCTCCAACGACGGCATCGTGGTCGCCGAAAAGGAAGGCGATGAAGACAACATCCTGATTTACGTCAACCCGGCATTCGAACGCATGACCGGCTATACCAGTGATGAAATCCTCTATCAGGATTGCCGCTACCTGCAGGCCGGCGATCGCGATCAGGAAGGCTTGCAGCGCATTCGCGAAGCGTTGAGCCGCGGCGAATCGTGCCGGGAAATATTGCGCAATTACCGCAAGGACGGCACGCCATTCTGGAATGAGCTGTCTCTTTCAACAGTGAAGAACGATGTTGACGGACAAACTTATATCGTCGGTGTACAAAAAGACGTAACGGCTGAAGTCAAGGAACACCGCCGCGTTATCCAGCTTGAAGCGCAAGTGGCTGAATTGCAGGCGGAACTCGCCGCACTAAAAGCGACGAACGGCGAAAACAAAAATGCGAATTAATTGTCATTAACTACAATCACCGATGACTTTGTAACTTTTATTTACGAGCAAGCCATGCAGCGCGACGCCCTCCTGACTCAGGATGAGCTGGATTTTATCCAGACCATGCAGCACAACCCGCAACTTAACGTGCGGGATGCAACGTCGAGCCTGATCGTCAACGGTGGATCGCAGATCCGTGACCTGCTCACGCGCCTCGCCGCCCACGAGCAAGTGACCATCCAGGCCAACTTCGAAAATCAGCAAATAACCTTTCCGTTGCACCTCGTGGAAGATGAATTCCACGCATTGCATCTGCGTTTGGGCGTGCCGAGTATTTTTGAAGATGGGCCGATGGTTCGCCCTTGGCGCCTGACACTCGAAGAGCCGGTCGCGCTGGAGAATGCCAAAGGGCAGCCCGGCACGATGTTCGTGCATGAAGTGTCGTTCAAAGGGATTTTGCTGGAAGTGCGCAACAAGACCAAACCACCGAAGCATTTTGCGTTGTGGTTCAGCCCTTCAGGTTATGAGCGGATCGCGTTGCGCGGCACGTTCGAGCGCGAGACCGAACACGGCTTCTTCGCTTATCAGTTAAGCCAGAGCGACACTGATGAGACTGAACGACTGCGACAGTTCATCCTTCAGCAACATCGCCTGACCCACCCCGCCCTGCACGTCTGAACCTCAGCTATCCAATTTACCCGCCAGGAACTGCTTCAGACGCTGGCGCATCAACACCCCTTCGTTACCCAGACATCCGACGGAAGACCCGGCCAGGCTTTCCTGCGCCAGGTCGGACGCATCGCCCGCAAGCAACACCTGACAATCCAGGCTCAGCGCCAAGCGGTTCAAGCGGCGCGGCAGCTCGGGTGCCGGTGCGTGATTGGAAAACAGCACCAGCGCCAACGGCTTGATTCGCTCGCAGACCAGCGTCAGCTCATCAAATGGCTGGCCGATCGTCAGCACGCGCACGCCGGTGTCTGCGCCACTCAAGAACAGTGCGGCGATGAGCAATTCGAGCTCGCGGCAATGCCCGACCAATGCGCAGATGACCACGCGGCGCGGCGTAGTATCGCGCAGCAGCATCAGCCGCTGGTTAACGCGAGAGCGCAGGAAACCGTCGAGAAACAACCATTCGCTGGTCTGGCCAAAAGTTTCCAGGCGCTGCAACAGTCGCTTCCAGAGCGGCAGCAGAATGTCCTGGAAGACCACCGCCAGTGAATAACTGGAGAAAATCTGCCCGTAGATACGTTCCAGTTGCACGTCGTCAAAAGCGCTGACAGCCGCCTGAACTTGCTCCTGCCACTGGGCGTAGTCGGCGAGGATCAGTTCATTGGGAATAATGTGCGCGAGCACCTTGAGCGGTTCGGTCTTGGCGAGGATCTTGCTGACCTTGCTCACCGCGACGCCACGGTCGATCCACTCGACGATGTTGCGCACCGTTGCAATATCGGCCATCGAATATAGACGATGCCCGCTTTCGGTGCGCTTGGGTTGAATCAGGCCGTATCGACGCTCCCAGGCGCGGAGTGTTACAGGGTTGATACCGGTAAGGCGGGCTACCTCTCGAATCGGGAACAGCTCTTCCTGATTCAGGGCAACAACGGTGTGCGAGCTAGAGACAGTGTCATTCAGGACAGTCATCAGCGTAGCGGTCGTCCATAGACAGATTGGATCCCATTCTAGCGCCTATCCTGCAAGACCATTCAATTTGTTACAAGCGACGAACGCCGCTGGTCTATTGGCCAGATTCAGGAATAATCCTTGCTTGTTTTCAAGCGCAGCCCACTACCCCGGCGCTGCGCCTGGCGAAACTCCTACCCGGAGCGACGCACCTGTCATACGGAGATACAAAATGTCTACCTCCCCCGTCACGCTCATGGTGGCGCGCCGCGTCGCTGCCGGCCGTTATCAGGACTTGATCGCCTGGTTGCGTGAAGGCGAACAACTGGCCACCGACTTCCCCGGTTATCTCGGCTCAGGCGTGCTCGCCCCGCCGCCCGACGATGATGAATTCCAGATTATTTTCCGCTTCGCCGACGAGCAGACGCTGCATGCCTGGGAGCATTCCGTCTCGCGCACCGCGTGGCTGGAGCGTGGCAGCGACTTGTTCGCCCACCCGACGGAACATCGGGTCAGTGGCATCGAAGGCTGGTTTGGCGCTGCCGGCAACCGCCCGCCACGCTGGAAACAGGCTGTGGCGATCTGGCTGGCGTTTTTCCCGGTATCGCTGCTGTTCAATTTCGTCTTCGGGCCTCTGCTCAACGACCTGAGTTTGCTGCCTCGGGTGATGATCAGCACGTTGTGCCTGACGCCGTTGATGGTTTACCTGTTCATTCCGCTGTCGACCCGATTGCTTGCCAATTGGCTGCACAGCACGCCGACGCGGCCTATTCCAGTGACGCCGACCACCCAACACCGCTGAACCCTGCAGGAGCGAGGCTTGCCCGCGAACAACGATGACGCGGTCTGAGGGAAATACCGAGCCAGCTCAATCGCGAGCAAGCTTTGCTCCCACAGGTGTCATAGATGTTATAGGTGTCGTAGATGTTACAGGTGTCATAGGTGAACGCTGGTGGTCGCTGGTATAGTTTTGCCCTTACCGCGACGCGAGCCGTTCATGACTTCTTCCGCAGCCCCAATCCTCATCACCGGTGCCGGCCAGCGTGTCGGTTTGCACTGCGCCCGGCGTTTGCTCGACGACGGCCATCGGCTGATTTTCAGCTATCGCAGCGAACGTCCCGGCGTGCAAGCGTTGCGCGATCTCGGGGCGATCGGCGTGTTCGCCGACTTCTCCAGCGAAGCCGGGATCCTCGCATTCATCAGCGAACTCAAGACCCACACCGAGAGCTTGCGCGCGATTATCCACAACGCCTCCGAATGGCTGGCCGAAACCCCGGACACCGACGCACAGGCGTTTACCCGGATGTTCAGCGTGCACATGCTCGCGCCGTACCTGATCAACCTGCATTGCGCCGACCTGCTTGAACGCAGCAGCCCCGCCGACATCGTGCACATCAGCGACGACGTCACGCGCAAGGGCAGCAGCAATCACATCGGCTACTGCGCCAGCAAAGCCGGGCTCGACAGCCTGACCCTGTCCTTCGCCGCCAAATATGCGCCGGCGATCAAGGTCAACGGCATCGCGCCAGCCCTGCTATTGTTCAATCCCGACGACGACGCGGCGTACCGCGCCAAAGCCCTGGCCAAATCCGCATTGGGCATCGAACCCGGCAGCGAAGTGATCTACCAGAGCCTGCGCTATTTGCTCGACAACCCTTATGTCACCGGCACGACCCTGACCGTCAACGGCGGACGGCACGTCAAATAAGCCGCCCCCGCGAGGATCTTCCATGACCCTGTCCCGTAATGCCTTATCCGAGAACTATCGCGAGATTCTCATCGGCCTCGGTGAAAACCCTGACCGCGAGGGTTTGCAAGACACCCCGATGCGCGCGGCCAAGGCAATGCAATACCTGTGTCATGGCTATCAACAAAGTGTCGAAGAGATCGTCAACGGCGCGCTGTTTTCCTCCGACACCGACGAGATGATCATCGTCGCCGACATCGAGCTGTATTCGCTGTGCGAGCATCACCTGCTGCCCTTCATCGGCAAGGCGCATGTGGCTTATATGCCGACGGGTAAAGTGCTGGGTCTGTCGAAGATCGCGCGGCTGGTGGACATGTTCGCGCGGCGCCTGCAGATCCAGGAAAACCTCACCCGGCAAATCGCCGACGCGGTGCAGCAAGTGACTGGCGCCGCCGGTGTCGCCGTGGTGATCGAGGCTCGGCACATGTGCATGATGATGCGCGGCGTCGAAAAACAGAATTCGACCATGAACACCTCGGTGATGCTCGGCGCCTTCCGCGACTCGAGCAACACCCGCCAGGAGTTCCTGCAATTGATTGGACGGAGCAAGTAGCAATGCCACAACTTCAACCAGGTATGGCGCGCATCCGGGTCAAGGACCTGTGCCTGCGCACCTTTATCGGCATCAACGAGGACGAAATCCTCAACAAGCAGGATGTGCTGATCAACCTCACCATCCTCTACGCGGCGCAAGAAGCAGTGCGCGACAACGACATTGATCACGCGTTGAATTACCGCACCATCACCAAGTCGATCATCGCTCACGTGGAGGGCAATCGCTTTGCCCTGCTCGAACGCCTCACCCAGGAAATCCTTGATCTGGTGATGGTGAATGAGTCGGTGCAGTACGCCGAAGTCGAAGTCGACAAACCCCACGCGCTGCGATTTGCCGAGTCGGTGTCGATTACGCTCGCGGCGAGCCGCTAAGCTTCAAGCTTCAAGCTTCTGGCGGTAAGCTAACGGCCACCGAAATCCACCTTGCAGCTTGCCGCTCCAAGCTGTCCCGCAGAGACCCAAATGAACGATCAACAACGCCTGGAACTTGAAGCCGCAGCCTTCCGCCGACTGGTCGCGCACCTGGACAGCCGCAAAGACGTGCAGAACATCGACCTGATGAACCTTTCGGGTTTCTGCCGTAATTGCCTGTCGAAGTGGTACAAGGCCGCCGCCGACGAGCGCCAGATCGAGGTCAGCCTCGATGACGCCCGCGAAGTCGTCTACGGCATGCCGTACGCCGAGTGGAAAGCCCAATACCAGCAAGAAGCCAGCGCCGACCAACAAGCGGCGTTTGCCAAAGGAAAACCAAATGAGTGATTTGACCACCCTGCGCGCCAGCCTCAACAGCGGCGAACACGCTTTCGCCGACACCCTCGCATTCATCGCCGAACATTACGATTATCAGCCGCAAGCCTTCAGTAACGGCGAAGTGCAAAACGCTGCCGGGCAGAACGAGGGTTCATGCAAGACCCTGGGCCTGGCGCTGCTGGAGGGCCTGAGCGATGCAGAAGCGCTGCTGGCGTTCGGCGAACACTATCGCTCGGTAGCCGCGACGCCTGAAGGCACCGACCACGGCAACATCCGCGCGTTGATCGCGCATGGCCTGGCCGGCGTCAAATTCAGCGCCCAACCCCTGACCCGCCGCTAAACGCGTTTCCTGTGGGAGCAAAGCTTGCTCGCGATGGCGACCTCATGACCGCCATCGCCCTGTAGGAGCGAGGCTTGCCCGCGAAGGCAATTTCCCCAACGCCATCGCAGCAAACCATCGCCCCACAGGCCGCCACAACACATCCCGACTTTTAAGATTGACCCGGCGACTTTATTTCGTTTGCCGCCCCCCTCTGCTCACGGCTTAGATAAAAAGAAGCAACCCTTCTTCTGAGGCGACTTAATGAGCAGGTATCCATGAGCAGCGAAAGCATCAGCCAGTCGATCAATGTCGTTCACCCGATCACGCTCAGCCACGGCAAAAACGCCGAAGTCTGGGACACCGAGGGCAAACGCTACATCGATTTTGTCGGCGGTATCGGCGTGCTCAACCTCGGCCACTGCCACCCGCGCATCGTCGAAGCCATTCGCGAACAAGCCAGCCGCCTGACCCACTACGCGTTCAACGCCGCGCAGCATTCGCCCTACATCGACCTGATGCAGCGCCTGACAGCGTTCATTCCGGTGGATTACCCGGTCAGCGGCATGCTCACCAACAGTGGCGCGGAAGCGGCGGAAAACGCCCTGAAAATTGTTCGTGGCGCCACTGGCCGCAGCGCCGTGATCGCCTTCGACGGCGCGTTTCATGGCCGCACGCTGGCCACACTCAACCTCAATGGCAAAGTCGCGCCGTACAAACAGAAGGTCGGTGCGTTGCCGGGGCCGGTGTACCACTTGCCCTTTCCGAGCAAGGACAACGGCGTGACCTGCGCCGAAGCATTGAAGGCGCTGGATCGGTTGTTCAGCGTCGAAATCGACGTCAATGATGTCGCCTGTTTTATCGTCGAACCGGTGCAGGGCGAAGCGGGCTTCCTGGCGCTGGACGTCGAATTCGCCCAAGCCTTGCGCCGCTTTTGCGATGAGAAAAACATCCTGCTGATCGCCGATGAAATCCAGTCAGGTTTCGGCCGCACTGGCGAACGTTTTGCCTTTTCGCGATTGGGCATCGAGCCGGACTTGATCCTGCTGGCCAAAAGCATCGCCGGCGGCATGCCACTCGGCGCGGTGGTCGGGCGCAAAGCGCTGCTCGACACCTTGCCCAAGGGCGGCCTCGGCGGCACCTATTCGGGCAATCCAATCGCCTGCGCCGCCGCCCTGGCGACGCTCGACGAAATGACTGACGCGAACCTGCAGGCGTGGGGCGCGCAACAGGAAGAGGCCATCGTCAGCCGCTACCAGGCGTGGCGCCGCGACAAGATTTCGCCGTACCTCCGCCGCCTGACCGGCGTCGGCGCCATGCGCGGCATCGAGCTGGCGCACGCCGACGGCACACCCGCAGCGGCGCAATTGAGCCAATTGCTGGCGCTCGCCCGCGACGCCGGTTTGCTGCTGATGCCGAGCGGCAAGTTCCGGCACATCATCCGTTTGCTCGCGCCACTGACCACCGAGGCGGCGGTGCTGGAGGAAGGGCTGGATATTTTTGCCGCGTGCCTGGCCCGGCTCGACTGAACCGCAAACTGCGATCCGGGACTGACATAGCGAATTATGTTCGCTTGTGGTCGCGGATTTAGCGTCGCAATACTGCCCAATACGCAACTTGCAGGAGCCAGACTTGCCGGCGAAGGCGTTTCGTAAACCGTCTTCGCCGGCAAGCCTGGCTCCTACAAATAACCTCTTTTATCTAGCGAGAAGATCACCACCTACAAGCCGAGGCGTTCATGTATCACGACAATATAATTTATAAGAAAAAGTCCAATGATCCTCAATTCCTGCTTGGCGTCGCCGTGGTGTTGTTTCTCGGCGCCTACCTGATGAACCTCGGCAACAGCGCCCTCAGCCACTTTCTGCAACCGCTGCTGGGCGATACCGCCGACAGTCTGACCGCCCGCAACATCGCCATCGGCCTGCTGATCGCGGTGCTCGGCACGCTGAATTTCCACGTCCTCGGCCGCCTCAAATTCAAAGTGCAAACCACCGTGGTGTGGATGGAATTGCTGATTCTGTTTCTGGCGTTCTTCGACACCTTCAACCTGTCCTACAGCTTCATCCTCGACAAAGTCGGTTTCCTCATCGTCCAGGGCGCAGCGACCACGCTGTACATTTCCGCCGTGGCGATCGTGATCGCCTTCGTGCTGGCGCTGATCGGCGCCGTCGCCAAGTTGTCGAACAACGGCCTGGCAAACGCCCTCGCCTCGTTCTACACCTCGTTCTTTCGCGGCGTGCCGCTGCTGATCCAGATTTACCTGATCTACCTCGGCCTGCCGCAACTCGGTTACGTGGTCGACGCCGTGCCGGCGGGCATCCTCGCGTTGTCGCTGTGCTACGGCGCGTACATGACCGAGATCTTTCGCGCCGGCATCCAGAGCATTCCGGTCGGCCAGTGGGAAGCCTCGCGGGCCTTGGGCATCAGCCCGTTCAAGACCTTGAGTCGAGTGATCATGCCGCAAGCCTTGCGGGTGATTATTCCGCCGACCGGCAACCAATTCATCGCCATGCTCAAAGACAGTTCGCTGGTGTCGGTGATCGGCGTCTGGGAACTGATGTACCTGGCCAAGACCCAGGGCCGCGCAGACTTCCGTCACCTCGAAATGCTGATTACCGCCGCGATGATCTACTGGGCGCTGTCGTTCATCCTCGAACGGGTGCAGGCGCGCATCGAAAAACGGGTCAACCGATCCACTGTGCGAGGCTGATCCGATGACGCTGACTACAACCGCCCAACGCCTCGACCCGATCGCTGCCCAACAGCCTGCGCCGACGATGATTTCGATCAGCGGCCTGAACAAGTGGTACGGCAATTTTCACGCATTGCGCGACGTCGATCTGAGCGTCGCCGCCGGTGAAATCCTAGTGGTTTGCGGGCCTTCGGGCTCAGGCAAATCGACGATGATTCGCTGCATCAATCACCTCGAAAACTTTCAGAAAGGCCAAATCCAGGTTAACGGCATCACCCTCACCAGCGAGGCCGAAAGTGTCAGCGCGGTGCGCCGCGAGATCGGCATGGTGTTCCAGAGTTTCAACCTGTTCCCGCACCTGAGCGTGATGGACAACCTGACCCTGGCGCCGCAACTGGTGCAGGGCGTGTCGAGTGTCGAGGCGAAAAAACGCGCGCAGGTGTACCTCGAACGTGTGCGCATTGCCGAGCACGCGCACAAATATCCGTCGCAACTGTCCGGCGGTCAGCAGCAGCGCGTGGCGATTGCCCGGGCGCTGTGCATGAACCCGAAAGTGATGCTGTTCGACGAACCGACCTCGGCGCTCGACCCGGAAATGGTCCACGAAGTGCTGGACGTGATGGGCGAACTGGCCACCGACGGCATGACCATGATCTGTGTGACCCACGAGATGGGCTTCGCCAGCAAAGTCGCCGACCGCGTGCTGTTCATGGACCAGGGCCAGGTCATCGAACAAGCCACCCCGGCCGAATTTTTCAACAACCCGCAGACCGAGCGCGCGCAGAAATTCCTCTCGCAAATCATCGGTCACTGAGAACGCTTTTCCCGCATAGCTTTACCCCGCAAAACAATAACGAAAAGTGGAGATAGACATGCTCAGCAAAAAATCCGCAATCACCCTCGCCGCCACCCTGTCGCTGTTGTTCGTCGGTGCCGCGAATGCCGGGGCAGTGCTGGACAAGATCCAGAGCAGCAAAACCCTGACCGTCGCCACCTCGGCGACCTGGCCGCCGCAGGGTTTCATCAACGACAAAAATGAAATCGACGGTTTTGATATCGACGTGTCCAAGGAAATCGCCAAGCGCCTCGGCGTCGAGGTCAAGTTCATCACGCCGGATTGGGATGTGATCACCGCCGGCAAGTGGAACGGTCGCTGGGACGTGTCCGTGGGTTCGATGACCGCGACCAAAAGTCGTGCGCGAATCCTCGATTTCCCCGGCACTTATTACTACGTGCCCTACGTGTTTGCCGTACACGACAAATCGAAAGTCACCGACCACAAAGCGCTGAATGGCAAAACCATCGGCGTCGAAGGCGGGACCACGTCCGAGGACTATTTCAGTCAGGCACTGGCGATTGAAACCAGTGACGTGCCGCCCGTGGTCTACGACGTGAAAACCGAAAAAATGAAAACCTACGCCGGTTCCGTCGGCCCGCTCGACGACCTGCGCCTGGGCGACGGCACGCGCCTCGACGCGATCCTCACGCAACGCAGCACGCTGGATGCGGCGGTGAAAAAAGGCTATCCACTGCGCGCCGTCGACAACAACGTGGCGTTCTACGAACCGCTGGCCGTGGCCACCGACAAGGGTGACCCGGAACTGAAAGCCAAACTCAGCGAGATCATCGGCGAAATGCACAAGGACGGCACGCTAACCAAGCTGTCGGACAAGTGGTACGGCGTCGACTACTCGACCATCAAATAACCCCGCGCCGACACCCTGGGGGAGCGAGCAAGCTCGCTCCCACAACAGCGATCTCAAGGATTGAACATGTCCTTCCCGACGACCTGGTATTCCCAAACCTCGCTGCCTCGCGCGGCCAGGTCCGCATTGCACAGTGACGAAAGCTGCGACGTCTGCATCATCGGCGCCGGTATCGCCGGCCTGACCGCCGCACTGGAACTGACCCGTCGCGGCAAACGCGTGATTCTTCTCGAAGCGCAGCAAGTGGCGTGGGGCGCGTCCGGGCGCAATGGCGGAGTGGTCTCGCCGGGCTGGGCCGAAGGCTCGGGCGCGATCCGCAAGAAACTCGGTCTGGAGCAGGCTCGTGCGCTGTTCCAGATGTCGGTCGAAGGCGTCGAGATTGTTCGAAGCAACATCGCCGAGTTGGCGCTGAGCGGTTGCGCGCCGTCCGCCGGGACGATTCGCGTCAAGCGTTACGACGATGGCGCCGAAGTGAAAAACCACATCGAAACCATGCGCCGCGATTTCGGTTATGAATTGAATTACCTCGACACCGCGCAGGTTCGCCAACGGGCGCACACGCAGCGTTACTTTCAAGGCGTCGAAGACCCGAACGCGCTGCACTTTCATCCGCTGAATTATTGTTTGGGTCTGGCGCTGGCTATTGAAACGGCGGGCGGGCGGATTTTCGAACAGTCGAAGATGCTGTCCTGGGAGCACCAGGGCGCCGACAAAATCGTCAGGACCGCTCACGGCACGGTGTGTTGCCGCGATCTGGTGTTCTGCGCTGGCGGCTACGGTGGCGCGGAATTGCAGAAACTCAGCCGCGCCTATTTGCCGATCGCCACTTACGTGGTGCTGACCGAACACTTGGGCGACGCGATCAAAAACGTCCTCGACTCCGGCGCGGCGTTCTCCGACGACCGCCGCGCGTCCGACTATTACCGCGTGGTCGAGGGCGATCGTCTGCTCTGGGGCGGGCGCATCACCACCCGCAACGAACAAAACGAAAAAGCCCTGGCAACGATGCTGAAAGCCGACATGGTCTCGGTTTATCCACAACTGGCGTCGGTGAAAATCGAGTTGGCGTGGTCGGGGTTGATGGGGTACTCGACCAACAAAATGCCGAATCTTGGCGTGCTGGATCCGGGGGTTTGGGCGTGTACGTCGTTTGGTGGCCACGGCTTGAACAGCGGGTCGATCTGCGGTCGGGTAATTGCTGAAGCGGTGTGCGGCGAGAGTGCGCGGTATCAGCTGTTCAAACCGTATCTGCTGGATTGGAACGGTGGGCCGTTCGGCAAGATCGCGGCGAATGCGATCTATCAATCGCTGAAGGTCATGGACTTCGTCCAGGAGCGGTTGCGCGGATAAACGAATGATTCTTTGTAGGAGCGAGGCTTGCCCGCGAAGGCGTCATATCATTCAACATTGATCTCGACTGACCTGACGCCTTCGCGGGCAAGCCTCGCTCCTACAGAGGGTGTGGGTAACTTATTTTTGTGGGCACAAAAAAACCGGCCGGAGCCGGTTTTTTTATTTCAGCGCGATCAGAACGCGACGTTCTGCAGGTCGTCGAGGTAGCGCTCGGCGTCGAGCGCGGCCATGCAACCGGCGCCGGCCGAGGTGATGGCTTGGCGGTAAACGTGGTCGGCCACGTCACCGGCGGCGAAGATGCCTTCGATGCTGGTCGCGGTGGCGTTGCCTTCACGGCCGCCGTGGATTACCAGGTAGCCGTCTTTCAACGTCAGTTGGCCTTCGAACAGCGAAGTGTTCGGGGTGTGGCCGATGGCGATGAACACGCCGTCCACGGTCAGTTCGTCGAAACTGCCGTCGTTGTTCTTCAGACGCGCACCGGTCACGCCCATGTTGTCGCCGAGAACTTCGTCCAGCGTCGAGTTCAACTTGAGGATGATCTTGCCTTCGGCAACGCGCGCATTCAGCTTGTCGATCAAAATCTTCTCGGCGCGGAAGGTTTCGCGACGGTGGATCAAGGTCACCGTGCTGGCGATGTTGGCCAGGTACAGCGCTTCTTCAACCGCAGTGTTACCACCACCGACCACCGCCACAGGCTTGTTGCGATAGAAGAAACCGTCGCAGGTCGCGCAGGCCGAAACGCCTTTGCCCATGAACGCTTCTTCCGAAGGCAGGCCCAGGTAACGAGCGCTGGCGCCGGTGGCGATGATCAGCGCGTCGCAGGTGTAAGTGCCGCTGTCGCCGGTCAGGGAGTAAGGTTTGGAAGCGAAGTCGACGGCGTTGATGTGATCGAAAACGATCTCGGTTTCAAAACGCTCGGCGTGCTCTTTCATCCGCTCCATCAGCGCCGGGCCGGTCAGGCCGTGGACGTCGCCCGGCCAGTTGTCGACTTCGGTGGTGGTGGTCAGTTGACCGCCAGCCTGCATGCCGGTGATCAGCAGAGGCTTGAGGTTGGCGCGGGCGGCATAGACCGCAGCGCTGTAACCGGCAGGGCCGGAACCGAGAATAATCACTCGCGAATGACGGACTTCAGACATGACCTGCTCCTGTTAACCGGGCCGAAACATCTGGCGCGGAACGCCGGGTTGGCCGGCGGCAATAAAAAAGGACTGTTGAAAGCACTTGGGGAAGGCTTGAGCTCGACAGTCCTGTAAAAAGAATGGGTGCAGCGTATCGAGGGGGCGAAGATTAAGGAAATACGGTTTAACAATCCAGCTCATAGGCGGTCTCTATCCCGATGCGGTGATTTTATAGACGCCTTTGTTACAGTGAATGTCGATGTTACAACCGCGCTTTCGCCTGTGAGGCAAAGTCGGTAAGGTCGGCGCGTTTACCCTTTGCTCGGAGCACGCTATGCCCGCCCCTGTTCTGTCCGGCCCGCAATACCTGCGCGAAGGCCTCAAACTGGTCCTCAGCCCGGGCCTGCGTTTGTTCGTGTTGTTGCCGCTGGCAATCAATCTGGTGCTGTTCGTCGGATTGATTTACCTGGCCGGCCATCAATTCAGTATTTGGGTCGACACGCTGATGCCGTCCCTGCCCGACTGGCTGAGTTTCATCAGTTACGTCCTGTGGCCAATCTTTGTGGTGCTGGTGGTGTTGATGGTGTTTTTCACTTTCACCATGCTCGCCAACGTCATCGCCGCGCCGTTCAACGGCTTCCTCGCGGAGAAAGTCGAAGTGGTGGTGCGCGGCACCGACGACTTCCCGGCCTTCAGTTGGGGCGAGTTGATCGAAATGATCCCGCGCACCCTCGCCCGGGAAATGCGCAAACTCGGCTACTTCCTGCCACGCGCGCTCGGGCTGTTCATCCTCTCGTTCATTCCGGTGGTCAACATCATCGCGGCGCCGTTGTGGCTGCTGTTCGGCGTGTGGATGATGGCGATCCAGTACATCGACTACCCGGCGGACAACCACAAACTGGGCTGGAACGAGATGCTCGCGTGGCTGCGGCAGAAGCGTTGGCAGAGCATGAGTTTCGGCGGCAGCGTGTACCTGGTGTTGCTGATTCCGGTGGTCAACATCCTGATGATGCCGGCGGCGGTGGCCGGGGCGACGCTGTTCTGGGTGCGTGAACGCGGCGCGGAAAACCTGGTCGTGCAGCAGCGCTGAGCCGGTCACAAATCCATCACGCAATCGCCACAATGACGACATGGCCTCAGCCGACACTGAGGTCATGACGACAATTCTGCATATCACCCTGATCACCGAAACCTTCCCTCCCGAAATCAACGGCGTGGCCAATACCCTTGGCCGCTTGTGCGACGGTTTGCGCGCGCGCGGGCATCGGGTCGAACTGGTGCGACCGCGGCAAAGCGCTGATCGCCAATCGTCCAGCGACGACGCGCTGATGCTCTGTCGCGGCTGGCCGCTGCCGGGTTATCCGGGGTTGCAATGGGGTCAGTCGTCGATGCACAAATTGTTGCGGCGCTGGAAGCGCCAGCGCCCGGACGTGCTGTACATCGCCACGGAGGGGCCGCTGGGGTTGTCGGCGTTGCGCGCGGCGCGGCGCCTGGGGATTGCGGTGGTCAGCGGCTTTCACACCAATTTCCAGCAGTACACCCGCCAATACGGGCTCGGTCTGCTGACCCGATTGCTCACGCATTACCTGCGCTGGTTTCATAATCGTTCGACGCTGACGCTGGTCCCGAGTGTCAGCCAGCGCCTGGAACTCGAACGTCGCCAATTCGAGCGGCTGGCGTTGCTGTCGCGCGGGGTCGATAGTCAACTGTTTCACCCGGCCAAACGCCTCGATGCGCTGCGTGAACAGTGGGGGTTGGCGGAGCGGGATGTCGCGGTGATCCATGTCGGGCGGTTGGCGCCGGAGAAGAATCTCGGGCTGCTCAAGCGCAGTTTCGAGGCGTTGAAAGCCACTTATCCACAGCGCAATCTCAAGCTGATTATTGTCGGCGACGGCCCGCAGCGGCTGGCACTGGAGAAGGAATTGCCCGAGGCGATTTTCTGCGGTGCGCAGCGCGGCGAGGCGCTGGCCAGTCACTTCGCGTCGGCGGATGTGTTTCTGTTTCCGAGCCTGACTGAGACTTTCGGCAATGTCGTGCTGGAGGCGCTGGCCTCGGGGCTCGGCGTGGTGGCTTACGATATGGCGGCGGCGGGTCAGCATATCCGCCACGGCTACAACGGCGTGCTGGCGATGCCGGGCGATGAACAGGCGTTTTGCGAAGCGGCGTGTTGGTTGCTGGAGCATCGGGAAACGCTGCGCTGCGTGCGCCTGAATGCGCGCCAGCATGCGAGCCGGCAGGGTTGGGCGGCGATTATCGAGGAGTTTGAAAGGCAGTTGCGTGGGGCTTGTGCGCAGGAACAGACATTGCCAGATGTTGCATTGCTGCCTTAGAAGCTTCGCGGGCAAGCCTCGCTCCTACAGGTTTTGCGCTGTACACAAATCCTGTAGGAGCGAGGCTTGCCCGCGAAGAGGCCTTACCTGCTGGCGCTTAAACCAGCGTCATCAAAGCCTCACGGCTGAACGGCAAAATATCTTCCTCGCGGCCATCGCGCACTTTCTGCGCCCAGTCCGGATCGACCAGCAGCGCACGCCCAACCGCCACCAGGTCAAACTCTTCCTTGTTCAAGCGCTCCAGCAGGTTTTCCAGGCTGGCCGGTTGCGCGACTTTGTCGGTGTTGACCATGAACTGCAAAAACTCGCCATCCAGGCCGACGCTGCCGACGGTGATGGTCGGTTTGCCCGTGAGCTTGCGCGTCCAGCCCGCCAGGTTGAGGTCGGAGCCGTCGAACTCAGGCTCCCAGAACCGCCGCGTCGAGCAGTGGAAAATGTCCACGCCAGCGTCGGATAACGGCTTGAGGAATTCGCCGAGCGCTTCCGGGGTTTGCACCAGACGTGCGGTGTAATCCTGCTGCTTCCATTGCGAGAAACGGAAGATGATCGGGAAACCCTCGCCGACCGCCGCGCGCACGGCCTGGATCAATTCGATGGCGAAACGCGAACGGTTGGCCAGGCTGCCGCCGTATTCGTCGATGCGCTGGTTGCTGCCTTCCCAGAAGAACTGGTCGACCAGGTAACCGTGGGCGCCGTGGATTTCCACGCCGTCCATGCCGATGCTTTGCGCATCTTTGGCCGACTGGGCGAACGCGGCGATCACTTCCTGAATGTCTTGATGAGTCATGCCGTGAACCACGACCTGACCGTCCTTGAGTTTTTCCGTCGGGCCGTAACCCGGCACGGAGGCGTCCGGCTCGGTGCCGATGCGGCGCACGCTGCCGACGTGCCAGAGCTGCGGAACGATCTTGCCACCCTCGGCGTGCACCGCATCGACCACTTTCTTCCAGCCGGCCAGCGCAGCTTCGCCATAGAAATGCGGCACGTTCGGGTAACCGTTGGAGGCCTGGTGGCCGACCGTGGTGCCTTCGGTAATGATCAGGCCGACGCCTGCGGCGGCGCGGCGGCGGTAGTATTCGATGACTTTGGAATTGGGCACGCCGCCCGGGGAAAAGGAGCGGGTCATCGGCGCCATGACGACGCGGGTCGGCAGTTCGAGAGTGCCGAGGTGGAACGGTTTGAACAGGGCTTTGACAGGCATGGGACGCTCCACGGAGATAGACTTTATGACGGCGATAATATGGAGAGCCGCAAGGATTGAACAGCACTATTGATTGCGGTGATTAAGGTCTAAAGACAGGAAACATTGTGGGAGCAAGGCTTGCCCGCGATGGCGTCGTGCCAGTCGACATCGTCATTAACTGACAGGACGCTTTCGCGGGCAAGCCTCGCTCCTACAGGGAATGGGTTAGCCCAGGGCTTTTTCGATAGCGTGGACAATTGTCGGATCGTCCGGCGGCGTCCGCGGTGAGAAGCGCGCCAGGACACGGCCGTCCTTGCCGAGGAGGAATTTCTCGAAGTTCCAGGTAATGTCCCCGGGAAACTCCGCGCCCTCGCCCGCCAGCAGACGGTACAACTGGTGACGCTCGTGACCGTTGACTTCCAGCTTGCCGGACAACGGAAACGTCACGCCATAGTTGAGGCTGCAGAACTCCTGGATCTCTTGCTCGCTGCCCGGTTCCTGTCCGGCAAACTGGTTGCACGGCAGGCCCAGCACGCTGAACCCACGGTCCTTGAACTGCTGATGGAGCTGTTCAAGTGCCTTGTACTGTGGAGTCAAACCACATTTGGAAGCGACGTTGACTACCAGCACGACTTGCCCCTTGAAAGGCAAAAGGGGTAGCTCCTGACCATCCAGGGCTGTCAGTGTAAGGTCGTGGAAAGCACTCATGACGAACTCCAAATTCCCGTGTTCTTCTTCAAACAGCTACCTGGCGGCGTCGCCCGGGATAGCTGCGGACTGAAAAAGGCGCCCTCGGGCGCCTCTCCAGTTCTCGAAAGCTTAGCGCAGAAATCAGTGGTGATGGCCGCCTTCGCCATGCACGTGACCATGGGCGATTTCTTCCTGGCTGGCATCACGGATGTCGATGATCTTGACCTGGAAATTCAGGCGCTGACCGGCCAACGGGTGGTTGCCGTCGACGGTAACATCGTCGCCGTCCAGATCACGGATGGTCACAATTTGCATCTGGCCATCTGGCGCGGAAGCGTGGAACTGCATGCCCACTTCCAGTTCATCAACGCCTTCGAACATGCTGCGGCTCAAGGTGCTGACCAGTTCGGCGGCGTATTCGCCGTAGGCATCTTCAGGTTCTACGGCAACGGTCAGTTCGTCACCGACGGTTTTGCCTTCCAGAGCTTTTTCCAGGCCCGGGATGATGTTACCTGCGCCTTGCAGGTAGACCAGCGGCGCGCCGCCGGCGGAGCTGTCGATGACCTCACCAGCGTCGTTGGTCAGGGTATAGTCGATGGAGACAGCCTTATTGGCGGCGATCAGCATGGGGCGAGACCTTTTGCAGAAGAATATAGAAAGACCGAGTTTAGCGAAGCAATCGCCCGAAAGCGAACACAACCCGGACGGACGGATTGCCGCCAAACCCGTAACGGTCACCGGTTTCCATCAGGACGAGGACGGTCATTGGGTGGTCGAGCTTTCCTGCGGCCACACCCAACACCTGCGCCATCAGCCGCCATGGCAATCGCGCGCCTGGGTCACGGACCCCGCGCAACGCCTGGAAAAAATAGCTCAGCCCTTTGCGTGCGGTTGGTGCGCACAGGGCATGGTTAGCGATAACCTTGGCGACTGAATCTCGGCAGGTCGTCAGCCATAGATGATCGCCATTGCTTGCTCCCTCAGAGAATTCGCATGCAAACTTTTTTTATCGCGCCCACCGATTTTGGTGTGGGTCTGACCTCGATCAGCCTTGGGCTGGTGCGCACCCTTGAGCGGGCCGGGCTTAAAGTCGGCTTTTTCAAACCGATTGCCCAGCCGCATCCGGGCGATACCGGCCCCGAGCGTTCGACCGAACTGGTGGCGCGCACCCACGGTTTGAAACCGCCGCAGCCACTCGGTCTGGCGCATGTCGAGCGCATGCTTGGCGACGGCCAGCTGGATGAACTGCTCGAAGAAATCATCACGCTTTATCAGCAAGCCGCGATCGGCAAAGACGTGCTGGTCGTCGAAGGCATGGTGCCGACCCGCAGCGCCAGTTACGCCGCGCGGGTCAACCTGCACTTGGCCAAGAGCCTGGACGCCGACGTGATTCTGGTCTCGGCGCCGGAAAGCGAAGCGCTGACCGAACTCTCGGGACGCGTGGAATTGCAGGCGCAATTGTTCGGTGGGCCGAAGGACCCGAAAGTCCTCGGGGTGATCCTCAACAAGGTCAAAACCGACGAAAGCATGGACGCCTTCGCCTCGCGCCTCAAAGAGCACTCGCCGTTGCTGCGCAGTGGCGATTTCAAGCTGCTCGGCTGCATTCCTTTCCAACCCGAACTCAACGCCCCGCGCACCCGCGACGTCGCCGATTTGATGGGCGCACAGATCCTCAATGCCGGCGACTACGAAACCCGCCGCATGAGTAAAATCATCATTTGCGCGCGGACCATGCGCAACACCGTCGAGCTGCTCAAGCCCGGCGTGTTGGTGGTGACGCCCGGCGACCGTGACGACATCATCCTCGCCGTCAGCCTCGCCGCCATGAACGGCGTGCCGCTGGCCGGGCTGTTGCTGACCAGCGACACCCTGCCCGACCCGCGGATCATGGACCTGTGCCGTGGCGCGTTGCAGGCGGGCCTGCCGGTGTTGTCGGTGAGCACCGGCTCTTACGACACCGCCAACCAGTTGAACGGCCTGAACAAGGAAATCCCGATCGACGACCGCGAGCGTGCGGAGATCATCACTGATTTCGTCGCCAGCCATCTCGATGCCAAATGGCTGCACCAACGCTGCGGCACGCCACGGGAAATGCGCCTGTCGCCGGCGGTGTTCCGTTATCAATTGATCCAGCGCGCGCAAGCCGCGAACAAGCGCATTGTGTTGCCCGAGGGCAGCGAGCCGCTGACCGTGCAAGCGGCGGCGATCTGTCAGGCGCGCGGCATCGCCCGTTGCGTGTTGCTGGCGAAACCGGCGGACGTCGAAGCCGTCGCCCGCGCCCAGGGCATCGAGTTGCCGCCGGGCCTGGAGATTCTTGATCCGGACCTGATTCGCGGCAATTACATCGAACCGATGGTCGCGCTGCGCAAAAGCAAAAGCCTCAACGCGCCGATGGCCGAGCAGCAACTGGAAGACACCGTGGTGATCGGCACGATGATGCTGGCGCTGGATGAAGTTGATGGCCTGGTCTCCGGGGTCATTCACTCCACCGCCAACACCATCCGCCCGGCCCTGCAACTGATCAAGACTGCGCCGGGCTGCACGCTGGTGTCGTCGGTGTTTTTCATGCTGTTCCCGGAAGAAGTGCTGGTCTACGGCGACTGCGTGATGAACCCGCACCCGAGCGCCAGCGAACTGGCGGAAATCGCCCTGCAAAGCGCCGACTCGGCAGCCGCGTTCGGCATCACCCCGCGCGTGGCGATGATCAGCTATTCCAGCGGTGAGTCGGCCAGCGGTGAAGAAGTCGAAAAAGTCCGCGAAGCGACCTTGCTTGCCCACGAACAACAGCATTCGCTGCTGATCGACGGCCCGTTGCAGTACGATGCCGCCGCCAACGAAAACGTCGCCCGGCAACTGGCGCCGAACAGTCAGGTGGCCGGTCGCGCCACGGTGTTTGTGTTCCCCGACCTGAACACCGGCAACACCACGCACAAAGCCGTGCAGCGCAGCGCCGATTGCGTCAGCCTCGGGCCGATGCTGCAAGGCCTGCGCAAACCGGTGAACGACCTGCCGCGCGGCGCGCAAGTCGATGACATCGTCTACACCATCGCGTTGACCGCGATCCAAGCTGCCAACCGACCTATGGATCTTTAAATGCTGCAATTCCTACCTGCACCCGTGCGCGGCGTGATCGCCTCGCTGCTGTTGGCCCTGAACACGATTCTGTTGTGCTCGGCGCTGTTCATCGTCGCGCTGTTCAAAGTGCTGCCGTTCGCCCTCACGCAGCGTTTCACGCTGTGGTTGATGAGCCACATCCATGAAGCCTGGATCAGCAACAACAAGGCCTGGATGAACCTGGTGCGGCGCACCCGCTGGCACCTCAGCGGCCTCGAAGGGCTGGACTATAAACACTCCTACCTGATCACCAGCAACCACCAGAGCTGGGTCGACATCATGGTCCTGCAATACGTGCTCAACCGGCGGATCCAGCCGTTGAAGTTCTTTCTCAAGCAAGAGCTGATCTGGGTGCCGGTGATTGGGCTGGCGTGGTGGGCGCTGGGTTTTCCGTTCATGAAGCGCTACTCCAAGGCTTACCTGGAAAAACACCCGGAGAAGAAAGGCAAAGACCTCGAAACCACGCGCAAGACCTGCGCGAAATTTCGCAATAACCCGGTGGGGATTTTCAACTTTGTCGAAGGCACGCGGTTTACCGAAGGCAAACATGCGCAGCAGCAATCACCGTTTCGCTATCTGCTGAAACCCAAGGCGGGCGGCATTGCGTTTGTGCTGGATGCGATGGGCGAGCAGTTGGAATCGATTGTCAATGTGACGATCCACTATCCGGGCGGACGTCCGGGGTACTGGGATTTGCTCTGCGGCAATGTCGCGGACGTGGTGGTGCACTTTCAGGAACTGAAGATTCCGCCGCAGTTCATCGGCAAAAATTACGACCAGGATGGCGAGTACCGCTTGCAGTTCCAGGGCTGGATCAACCAACTGTGGCAGGACAAGGATGCGCTGCTGGAGCAGATGCATCGCGAGTTCCCAGACAACCGCTGAACCCCGTAGGAGTGGGCCTGCTCGCGATAGCGATCGCGCATCAGAATTTATAGCGTCTGATCCACCGCTATCGCGAGCAAGCTCGCTCCCACAGGTCCGGTGTTCGCCACAGATCCCCTGTGGGAGCGAGCTTGCTCGCGATGGCGACCTCAGGGGCAAAAAAAACCCGCCGATGATCACTCATCGGCGGGTTTTTTATCGGCGGCTGGCGCTTAGATCGCGCCGCGCTGACGCAGCAGTTCCAGCACTTGCTTGACGCTTTCTTCCAGCGACAGCGACTGGGTGTCGACGACCAGGTCGGCGTCCAGCGGCACGTCGTACGGGAAGGAATCGCCCGGGATGTTATCGCCGCCCGCCGCGTACAAGCCTTGCGGGTCACGCTCGGCGCACACGGTCGGCGAAGCCTGGACGTAGACCGTCAGCAGACGTTCCTTGCCGATCAAATCCCTGGCCTGCTCGCGCCCTTCAGCACTCGGCGCCACGAATGCCGCCAGCGTCAGCAGCCCCGCTTCGTTGAACTGACGCGCAACGTGCGCGGCACGGCGCCAGTTCTCAGTACGCCCGGCGCGATCCTGCGGCAGACCTTTGTTGAGGTCATGCCGCAGATTCTGTCCATCGAGCACAAACACCGCACGGCCCATGTCGAACAACTTGCGTTCAACCGCATAGGCCAGCGTACTTTTGCCCGCACCGGACAGGCCGCTGAACAGCACGGTGGCCGGTTGCTGGCCGAAGCGCTGAGCACGTTCTTCGGTGGCCACATGCGCCAGTTTGCCGTGATGCGTGCTGCCGCCCTGCGCCGAAGGCTGGGCGATGATCATCCCGGCGGCGACGGTGCCATTGGTCAAGCGATCGATGACGATGAACGAACCGGTGGTGCGGTTGCTCGCGTAACCGTCCAGCGCGATGGCGGCGTCGAGGCTGACCTTGACCCGGCCGATCTCGTTGAGGTTCAGCGAACTCGCCGGACCTTCTTCCAGGGTGTTCACGTCCACGCGGTTGACGATGCTGGTGATCGAACCCGGCACGTAACTGGTGGCGCGCTTGATGTCGTATTTCTTGCCCGGCAGCATCGGTTCTTCGGCCATCCACACCAGCATGGCGTCGAAAGCGTCAGTCACTTGCGGCAGGTTGTCGGCGTGCACCAGCAAGTCGCCGCGCGAGATGTCGATTTCGTCTTCCATGGTCAGCGTTACAGCCTGACCCGGACCGGCGTGTTCCAGCTCGCCTTCAAAGGTGACGATGGATTTCACCCGGCTGCTTTTGCCCGACGGCAACACCACGACTTCGTCGCCCTTGTGCACGATGCCGCTGGCCAGGGTGCCGGCGAAACCACGGAAGTTCAGGTTCGGACGGTTGACGTACTGCACCGGGAAACGCAGGTCGGTGTAGTTGCGGTCACTGGCGATTTCGACGGTTTCGAGAATCTCCATCAGCGACTGGCCGGTGTACCACGGCGAGCGCTCGGACTTGTTCACCACGTTGTCGCCCTTGAGGGCAGACATTGGCACGAAGGCCATGGTGGTCGGCTTGAACGCGATGCCTTCGGCGAACTTCAGGTAATCGGCCTTGATCGACTCGAAGACGCTTTCGTCAAACCCATTGAGGTCCATCTTGTTGATGGCGACCACGATGTGTTTGATCCCCAGCAGCGAGGCGATAAAGCTGTGGCGACGGGTCTGGGTCTGCACGCCGTAACGCGCGTCAACCAGAATGATCGCCAGGTCACAGGTGGACGCACCGGTGGCCATGTTGCGGGTGTACTGCTCATGGCCAGGGGTGTCGGCGATGATGAATTTGCGTTTTGCGGTGGAGAAATAGCGGTACGCGACATCAATGGTGATGCCCTGCTCGCGCTCGGCCTGCAGGCCGTCGACCAGCAATGCCAAGTCGATGTCTTCGCCGGTGGTGCCGACTTTTTTCGAGTCGCGGGTAATGGCTTCCAAGTGATCTTCGTAGATCATCTTGGAGTCGTGCAGCAAGCGCCCGATCAGGGTGCTCTTGCCGTCGTCGACGTTGCCACAGGTCAGAAAGCGCAGCATTTCCTTGCGTTCGTGCTGGCCCAGGTAGGCGAGGATGTCCTCGCTGATCAAATCAGATGCGTGCGACATGACAACCCCTTAGAAATAACCCTGACGTTTCTTTTCTTCCATCGAGCCTGCGCCATCGTGGTCGATGACCCGGCCCTGGCGTTCGGAAGTTCGCGTCAGGAGCATTTCCTGAATGATGTCGGTCAGGCTGGTGGCCTCGGACTCGACCGCACCGGTCAACGGGTAGTCGCCGAGTGTGCGGAAGCGCACTTTTTTCTTGACGATGCGCGCCTTGTCTTCATCGCTCAGGTGATTGAGCAGACGTTCGTCGTCGATCATGATCCAGGTGCCATTCATCTCGATGACGTCGCGCTCGGCGGCGAAGTACAGCGGCACAATCGGGATGCCTTCGAGGTAGATGTACTGCCAGATGTCCAGCTCGGTCCAGTTCGACAACGGGAATACACGAATGGATTCGCCCTTGTTGACGTTGCCGTTGTAGACGTTCCACAGCTCCGGGCGCTGGTTTTTCGGGTCCCAGCGGTGCTTGGTATCGCGGAAGGAATACACGCGCTCTTTGGCACGGGATTTCTCTTCGTCGCGGCGCGCACCACCGAAAGCGGCGTCGAAACCATGTTTGTCGAGGGCCTGTTTGAGACCTTCGGTTTTCATGATGTCGGTGTGTTTGGCACTGCCGTGGGTCAGCGGGTTGATGCCCTGCGCGACGCCATCGGGGTTGACGTGGACGATCAGGTCCAGGCCCAGTTCTTCGACCATGCGATCGCGGAACGCGTACATTTCCTGGAACTTCCACCGGGTGTCGACGTGCATCACCGGGAACGGCAGTTTGCCCGGGAAGAATGCCTTGCGCGCAAGGTGCAGCATCACGGCGGAATCTTTACCGACGGAGTACAGCATCACCGGGTTATCGAACTCGGCGGCGACCTCGCGGATGATGTGGATGCTTTCGGCCTCCAGCTGTTTCAGATGCGTCAGTTTGTCGACCATGGCTACTCACGAAAACGATCTTATGGACGGCCAGCGGGCCGTGTTCGAGCGAGGAATCCTAGCACAGCGACCTCTTCTAATCAGGCCGCGGGCTAGATCGAAAGGGTATATGGATATACCCCTCGGTTGGGCCAGGAAATGGCAATCCCCTGTGGGAGCAAGGCTTGCCCGCGATGGCAATCCACTGTGGGAGCAAGGCTTGCCCGCGATGGCAATCTCAAGGACGCCATCGCGGGCAAATCATGCTCCTACAGGGTTAGGTCGGTCATCAGATCGGGTTAGGGCAATCGATGAAGATATGTTCGACAGCGAAGCGCCGCGCCAGGTAATCGCCCAGCGCTTGCACGCCATAACGCTCGGTGGCGTGATGGCCGGCGGCGATGAAGCTGATGTCGTTTTCCCGCGCGCTATGGAACGTCTGCTCCGACGCCTCGCCACTCAGATACAGGTCGACGCCGGCCAGAACTGCCTGATCGATGTAACCCTGACCACCGCCGGTGCACCAGCCGACCCGCCGAATCATCGCGCTACCTTCAATCAGCAAAGGCTCGCGGCCCATGACTTCCTGCACGCGGCGGGCGAAGTCGCGCGGGCTCATCGGCTCGCTCAACGAACCGACCAGGCCGACGATCTTCAGGTTGTCGGGATCAAGCGGGCCTTCGACGGTGATGTCCAACTGACGGGCAAGCTGCACGTTGTTGCCGACGTCCGGGTGCAGGTCCAACGGCAAGTGGTACGACAGCAAACTGATGTCGTGCTTGAGCAGGGTTTTCAAGCGGCGTTGCTTCATGCCGGTGATGCACGGGTTTTCGCCCTTCCAGAAATAGCCGTGATGCACCAGCACCAGATCAGCCTTGGCTTCCACCGCCGCATCCAGCAAAGCCTGGCTGGCGGTGACGCCGCTGACGATGCGCATCACCTGCGGACGGCCCTCGACCTGCAGGCCGTTGGGGCAATAATCGGCAATCTTTGAACTGTTAAGGTAACGGTCGGCTTCTTCGACCAGGGTGCTCAGTGCAACGGCCATGAAAGACTCCTGAAAATAGCCCGTTCAGAGGCGCAATCGCCTCGTATAATGCGCGACATTATGGGCGGTCTCAGACCACCTGCAACCTTTCCAGGACATGCTTAATGCTCAAGGCGCTGCGTTTTTCCGGCTGGCCGCTACTGGCCGGCGTGCTTATCGCTCTGTTGATAATCCAGCGTTATCCGCAGTGGGTCGGGCTTCCGAGCCTTGACGTCAATATGCAGCAAGCCCCGCAATCCACTTCGGTGCAACAGGGCCCGGTGTCCTATGCCGACGCGGTGACCGTGGCCGCACCTGCGGTGGTGAACCTGTACACGACCAAAGTCATCAACAAACCCAATCACCCGCTGTTTGAAGATCCACAGTTCCGGCGCTTTTTCGGCGACAACTCGCCGAAGCAGAAACGCATGGAGTCGAGCCTCGGTTCCGGTGTGATCATGAGCCCGGAAGGCTACATCCTCACCAACAACCACGTGACCAGCGGCGCCGACCAGATTGTCGTGGCGCTCAAGGATGGCCGCGAGACGCTCGCTCGAGTCATCGGCAGCGACCCGGAAACCGACCTCGCGGTATTGAAGATCGACCTGAAAAACCTGCCGGCGATCACCATCGGCCGCTCCGACAACATTCGCATTGGCGACGTCACGCTGGCCATCGGCAACCCGTTCGGCGTCGGCCAGACGGTGACCATGGGCATCATCAGCGCCACCGGGCGCAATCAGTTGGGCCTGAACAACTACGAAGACTTCATCCAGACCGACGCCGCGATCAATCCCGGCAACTCCGGCGGCGCACTGGTTGACGCGATCGGCAACCTGACCGGCATCAACACCGCGATCTTCTCCAAGTCCGGCGGCTCGCAAGGCATCGGTTTTGCGATTCCGGTCAAACTGGCGATGGAAGTGATGAAGTCGATCATCGAGCACGGCCAGGTGATTCGTGGCTGGCTGGGCATCGAAGTGCAGCCGCTGACCCAGGAACTGGCGGAGTCGTTTGGCTTGTCCGGGCGTCCGGGGATTGTGGTGGCGGGGATTTTCCGCGACGGTCCGGCGCAGAAAGCCGGCCTGCAACTGGGTGACGTGATCCTCAGCATCGACGGCGAACCGGCCGGCGACGGTCGCCGCTCGATGAACCAGGTCGCGCGGATCAAACCGACTGACAAGGTCACCATCCAGGTGATGCGCAACGGCAAAGAGATCAAGCTCAGCGCCGAGATCGGCCTGCGTCCGCCGCCGGCGCCGATCAAAGAGAAAGAAGAAAACTGAGTGATCGCGCTCGGTTGATCTTCTGACGCTTCTGGCTCCTTCGCGGGCATGCCTCGCTCCTACGGGAACTCACCTCCCGACGTAGGAGCGAGGCTTGCCCGCGAAGACATCCTCAAAAACAACCCAAAAAAAACCGCCAACCGCTAAATCACAGCAACAGCAGACATTCTCATTAGCCATGTTATATTGTTTCAATATCACTATTGGAACAACATAACATGTCGTCTCGAACAATGGTCTCCGCTGCCGGCCTTGCCCTCGGCCTGCTGGCAGATCCAGTCTTCGCCGAAGACTCTGGCGCGCTCGAACTGGAAGCCATCAGCGTCACTTCCGACTACGAATCGCCGACCGGCCCGGTCCAGGGCTACCGCGCGACCCGCTCCGCCAGCGCGACCAAAACCGACACGGCGATCCGCGACATCCCGCAATCGATCAGCGTCATCCCGGCCACGGTGTTCAAGGATCTGGGCAGCACCAGCGTCGAACGCGCGCTGGATTTTGCCGGCGGCGTGTCGAAGCAAAACAACTTCGGTGGCCTGACGCTCTACGAATACAGCGTGCGCGGCTTCACCACTTCCGAGTTCTACAAGGACGGCTTCAGCGCCAACCGCGGTTACCCGAGCACGCCGGACGTGGCGAGCATCGAGCGCATCGAAGTGCTCAAAGGCCCCGCCGCCAGCCTGTATGGCCGTGGCGATCCCGGCGGCACGGTGAACATCGTCAGTAAGAAACCGCAGCCCGAAGCCTTCACCACGTTGCAAACCAGTGCCGGCAGTTGGGACCGTTATCGCACCGCGCTGGACGTCAATGCTCCGCTGGACGACGAGGGCAACCTGCTGTCGCGGGTCAACCTGGCCGTCGAGGACAACCACAGCTTTCGCGATCACGTCGACAGCCAGCGCGTGTTCGTCGCGCCCTCCTTCGCTTGGCAATTGGACCCCGACACGCACCTGTTGGTGGAAAGCGAATTCGTCCGCCACAGCTCGACGTTCGACCGTGGCATCGTCGCGCCGAACAACACCTGGAGCGGCGTCTCGCGCTCGACGTTCCTCGGCGAACCCAACGACGGCGACATCGACAACCACAACAACATGCTGCAAGCCGCGCTCGAACATCACTTGAATGACACCTGGAAACTGCGCCTCGCCAGCCATTACAAGGAAGGCAAGCTCTGGGGATTCGCCTCGGAAGCGCGGCCACTGAACGCCGACGGCCACACGGTCAATCGGCGTTTGCGCGAACGCGACAACGACTGGCACGACAGCATTACCCAGCTCGAATTGCGCGGCGTGTTCGACCTCGGCAGTTGGCAGCATGAATTGCTGATCGGCAGCGAATACGAGAATTACCGCAAGAACGAACGGGTGACCACTACCGCCGGCAGCGCCTACGCCATCGACATCTATCAGCCGGTCTACGGCCAGCCGAAACCCAACGGCGCGCGCTCCGGCACAGACTTCTTCGAGCACGTCGAAAGCCACGCCCTGAACCTGCAGGATCAGATCGTTTTCACCGACAAACTGCGCGGCATGCTCGGTGCGCGCTTCGAACATTTCGAGCAAAACATCGACGATCACACGCGCGGCAACCACACACGCCAGCGGCAAGACGCACTCACGCAACGCGCCGGTCTGCTCTACCAACTGACGCCGCAAGTCGGTTTGTTCGCCAACGCGTCGACGTCGTTCAAACCGAACAATGGCCTCGATGCCGGCGGCAAATCCTTCGACCCGGAAGAAGGCGTCGGGTATGAAATCGGGATCAAGAGCGAGCTGTTCGACGAGCGTTTGAGCAGCACCCTCGCGGCGTTTCACATCGAGAAAGAAAACGTCCTCGCGCTCGATCCCGGCACCGACACCAGCCGCGCCATGGGCAAGGCGCGCAGCCAGGGTTTCGACCTGCAAGTGACCGGGCAAGTGAGCGACGCTGTGCGGGTGATCGGCGCATTTGCCTACATCGACGCCGAAGTCACCGACGGCGACGCCGTCATCCCCAGCGGCAGCCGCATTCTCGGCGTGGCCAAGCGCAGCGGCAGTCTGCTGGGGGTCTACGAGTTTCAGGATGGCCGTTTGCGCGGCTCGGACGTCGGCGCGGCGTTCACCTATGTCGGCGATCGCTCCGGTGAATCGGCCAGCGATTTCGAACTGCCGGCCTACCACACCGTCGACCTGCTCGCGCATTACAAGGCCAGCGACAACGTTACGGTCGGTCTCAACCTGAACAATTTATTCGACGAGAAATACTTCGAGCGCTCGTACAGCAACTACTGGGTCAACCCCGGCGAGCCGCGCAATTTCACCGTCAGCCTGACACTCAATCTGTAAAAGGACGTCACCATGCAACACCTCAAACCGCTCGCGCTGCTGGGTCTTCTGTTGGTCGCCACGCAGGCCTCGGCGCATGGTCTGTGGACCGAGCAACGGCGCGGCAACATCGAAGTGATTTACGGCCACGGCGCTGAAGACAACGCGTTCAAAGCGCAAAAGATCAGCGGCGCCTGGGCCTATGACGGCGCCGGCAAAATGATCCCGGTGAGCGTCGAACGCCTGGCTGACCACGCGCGCCTTAAACCGCTGAAGACACCTGCCGTCATGGCGGTGGCGCTGGACAACGGCATGTGGTCGCAAACGGCAGATAAAAAATGGGTCAACGCTGGGCGCAGCAAAGTGCCGGGGGCGATCGAGTCCACGCAGACCTTCAAATACAGCCTGGCGATTTATCAGCCAGGGGCGAAGTTGCCGGCGCTCAATCAATTGAAATTGGTGATTGTGCCCGAGGTTGATCCGCTCACCGTCGGCCCCGGCCAGTCACTGCCGGTGCGGGTGCTGCTGGATGGCCAACCGGCGGCGGGAGTCAAACTGGTGGGCGATTATCGCAGCGCGCCGAATACCTTGAGTGCCGAGACCGACAAGGAGGGTCGGGCGCAAGTGCTGGTGCGTAACGAGGGTTTGAACGTGATCGCCGCGCAGATCGAAGTGCCGCTCAAGGACAACCCGGACGTGGCCACGCGCGGGTTATTCACCTCGCTGACATTCCTCGGCGAAGCGCATCACGAGTAATCAACACAACCCTGTGGGAGCAAGGCTTGCCCGCGATGGCGATGCTTTTGTGGGAGCGAGGCTTGCCCGCGATGGCGATTTCATTGGTGCCATCGCGGGCAAGCCTTGCTCCCACAGGTGCAAAGCCCACCTCAGAGCCCACTTCAGAGCCCGGTTCAGCCTCAGGTCAGAGGTCGCCGAGGCCGTCGATCAGTGCCTGATTCTGCTCCGGCGTACCGATCGAGATCCGCAGGAATTGCGCGATGCGTTCCTGTTTGAAGTGGCGGACGATCACCCCTTGCTCGCGCAATTTCGCCGCCAGGCCCGCCGCGTCGTGCTGCGGATGACGGGCGAAGATGAAGTTGGCTGCCGAGGGCAGCACTTCAAAACCCTTCGCTTGCAGCTGCGCGACAACCTTTTCGCGGTTCTCGATTACCCACCGGCAGGTCTGGTCGAAATACTCGCGATCCTCGAACGCCGCCGCTGCGCCGACGTTCGCCAGGCGGTCCAGCGGATAGGAGTTGAAGCTGTTCTTGATCCGCTCCAGCGCCTCGATCAAATCCGGATGACCAACCGCCAAACCAACCCGCAAACCGGCCAGCGAGCGCGATTTGGACAAGGTCTGGGTCACCAGCAGGTTCGGGTAACGGTCGACCAGACTGATCGCGGTGACGCCGCCGAAGTCGATGTAGGCCTCATCGACCACCACCACCGAATCGGTATTCGCCTTGAGGATCTGCTCGACCGCGTCCAACGCCAGCAGGCAGCCAGTCGGCGCGTTCGGGTTGGGGAAAATGATCCCGCCGTTCGGCTTGGCGTAGTCCGCCGGGTTGATCTGGAACTGCGCGTCCAGCGGCACCGCGTCGAAATCGATGCCGTACAAGCCGCAATACACCGGGTAAAAGCTGTAACTGATGTCCGGGAACAGCACGGGTTTGTCGTGCTGCAACAAGCCGTGAAAAATGTGCGCGAGGACTTCGTCGGAACCGTTGCCGAGGAAAACCTGGCCAGTTGGCACGCCGTAATAAGTGGCGACGGCATTTTTCAGCAGATCGCTGTTCGGGTCCGGGTACAGGCGCAAGTTGTCGTTGAGTTCGGTTTGCATCGCCGCGAGTGCTTTGGGCGATGGGCCGTAGGGGTTTTCGTTGGTGTTGAGCTTCACCAGTTTCGCCAGTTTCGGCTGCTCGCCCGGCACGTATGGCACCAGGTTCTTGACGAAGGGACTCCAGAATTTACTCATGTTCAGTCAGCCTTCTCTTGATTAAAGAGCTCGTCAACGATGCGGTATTCAGCGCTGCGGGCGTGGGCGGTCAGCGACTCGCCACGGGCCAGCACGGAAGCGGTCTTGCCCAGTTCCGAAGCGCCCTGCTCGGAGCAGAAGATGATCGAGGAGCGTTTCTGGAAATCGTACACGCCTAGCGGCGAGGAGAATCGCGCGGTGCCGGAGGTCGGCAAGACGTGGTTCGGACCGGCGCAGTAATCGCCTAACGCTTCGGACGTGTGGCGGCCCATGAAGATCGCGCCGGCGTGGCGGATCTTCGGCAACCAGGCTTGCGGATCGGCGACCGACAACTCCAGGTGCTCCGGGGCGATGCGGTTGGCCACTTCGATGGCTTGTTCCATGTCGCGCACCAGAATCAGCGCGCCGCGACCGTTGATCGAGGTTTCGATAATTTCGGCGCGTTCCATGGTCGGCAACAGTTTGGCGATGCTCGCGGCGACCTTGTCGAGGAACTCGGCGTCGGGGCTGACCAGAATCGCTTGCGCGTCTTCGTCGTGCTCGGCTTGCGAGAACAGGTCCATGGCGATCCAGTCGGGATCGGTCTGACCGTCGCACACCACAAGAATCTCCGATGGGCCGGCGATCATGTCGATGCCGACCTGGCCGAACACGTGGCGCTTGGCGGTGGCGACATAGATGTTGCCCGGGCCGACGACTTTATCGACTTTCGGCACGCTTTCGGTGCCGTAGGCCAGCGCCGCAACGGCTTGCGCGCCACCGATGGTGAACACGCGGTCGACGCCGGCAATGCACGCGGCGGCCAGCACCAGTTCATTGAGTTCGCCGCGCGGGGTCGGCACAACCATGACCACTTCGGTGACGCCAGCGACTTTCGCCGGAATCGCGTTCATCAGCACCGACGACGGGTACGACGCCTTGCCGCCCGGCACGTACAGGCCGGCGCGATCCAGCGGCGTGACTTTCTGCCCGAGCACGGTGCCATCGGCCTCGGTGTAACTCCAGGAGTCCTGCTTCTGTTTTTCGTGGTAGCTGCGCACGCGGGCCGCGGCTTTTTCCAGGGCTTCGCGCTGCGCCACGGTGATGCGCGTCAGGGCCAGTTCCAGGCGCTCGCGCGGCAGGATCAGGTCGGCCATGGAGGCGACTTGCAGGCCGTCGAACTTCTGGGTGAATTCCACCAGCGCCGCATCGCCCCGCTCACGCACGGCTTTGATGATGTCGAGCACGCGCTGATTGACCGAGTCGTCAGACACACTTTCCCAGCTCAGCAGATGATCCAGATGATGCGCGAAATCCGGGTCAGCAGCGTTGAGTCGGCGAATTGCAGTCGGTGCGGTCATAGCGAGAGCCTCATAGGAATGGCAAAAACTCAGGCGCCCTAACTTAGCAGTCGTTTCCGCTTGGGCACCTGAGATTCTGGCTATGAGGCGGATAGACGGGCGCGACTCAACGTCGCGCAGGTGAATCAGCCGCGGTGTCGAGACTCCACTGCCTTGCGCAGGGTGTCGATCAACGCCTGAATACGGGCGTGCTGCATTTTCATCGAAGCTTTGTTGACGATCAGCCGGGAGCTGATGTCAGCGATGAAATCCTGTGGCTCCAGGCCGTTGGCCCGCAGCGTGTTGCCGGTGTCGACGACGTCGATGATCTTGTCGGCGAGGCCAATCAGCGGTGCCAGTTCCATCGAGCCGTAGAGCTTGATGATGTCGACCTGACGGCCCTGCTCGGCGTAGTAACGCTTGGCAACATTGACGAATTTGGTGGCAACGCGCAGACGACCCTTGGGCTCGATGGCGCCGACTTTGCCGGCGGTCATCAGTTTGCACAGGGCGATGCGCAGGTCCAGCGGCTCGTAGAGGCCCTGGCCGCCGTATTCCATCAGCACATCTTTACCGGCGACGCCCAGGTCCGCGGCACCATGCTCGACATAAGTCGGCACATCGGTGGCGCGCACGATCAGCAGACGCACGTCAGGCTGGGTCGTGGGGATGATCAACTTGCGGCTCTTGTCCGGATTCTCGGTCGGCACGATGCCCGCTTCAGCCAGAAGCGGCAGGGTGTCGTCAAGGATGCGGCCTTTGGACAGTGCGATGGTCAACATGGGAAACGTCAGTCCTTATCAAGGTACTCATGCCCGGTCGCAAATGGCGCCGGACATACATCGAGGCGCTTTGAATAAATCAAAAGACGCCTCGATTCAAAACGAATTCAACGGGCGCGTCCCTGCGCCCATGCAGCAGGGACTAGCCCGGTACGCGGCGGATCTTGGCGCCGAGCATCTGCAGTTTTTCTTCGATGCACTCATAGCCACGATCTATGTGGTAGATGCGATCGATCAGGGTGTCGCCTTCAGCGATCAGCGCCGAGATAACCAGGCTGGCGGAAGCACGCAGGTCAGTGGCCATGACTGGCGCGCCTTTGAGCTTCTCGGTGCCGGTGACGATGGCAGTGTTGCCTTCGACCTGAATCTTGGCGCCCATGCGGTGCAGTTCGTAAACGTGCATGAAACGGTTTTCGAAGATCGTCTCGATCACTGCACCAGTGCCTTCGGCAATGGCGTTGAGGGAGATGAACTGCGCTTGCATGTCGGTCGGGAACGCCGGGTACGGAGCGGTCCGCACGTTGACGGCTTTCGGCCGCTTGCCGTGCATGTTCAGCTCGATCCAGTCTTCGCCGCAGGTGATTTCGGCACCCGACTCACGGAGTTTTTCCAGCACTGCTTCGAGGATGGTCGGATCGGTGTCCTTGACCTTGACGCGACCGCCGGTCACGGCAGCAGCCACCAGGTAGGTGCCGGTTTCGATCCGGTCCGGCATCACTTTATAAGTGGCCGGGTGCAGACGCTCGACGCCATCGATGGTGATGGTGTCGGTGCCGGCGCCAGTGATCTTGGCACCCATGGCGATCAGGAAGTTCGCCAGGTCGATGACTTCAGGCTCGCGTGCGGCGTTAGCCAGTACGCTGCGGCCCTTGGCCAAAGCGGCCGCCATCATGATGTTTTCGGTACCGGTCACACTGACGGTGTCGAAGAAGAAGTGCGCACCGCGCAAACCGCCTTCCGGCGCCTTGGCTTTGATGTAGCCGCCTTCGACGTCGATGATCGCGCCCATGGCTTCGAGGCCACGGATGTGCAGGTCAACCGGACGCGAACCGATGGCGCAACCGCCAGGCAGGGCGACTTCGGCTTCGCCGAAACGCGCGACCATCGGGCCCAGTACGAGGATCGAGGCACGCATGGTTTTAACCAGTTCGTACGGCGCGATCAGGGTCTTGATGGTGCGTGGGTCGATTTCGACGCTGAGTTTCTCGTCGATCACCGGCTCGATGCCCATGCGACCGAACAGCTCGATCATGGTGGTGATGTCGTGCAGGTGCGGCAGATTGGCCACGGTGACCGGGCCATCGCAGAGCAATGTTGCAGCCAGAATCGGCAGGGCAGAGTTCTTTGCCCCGGAAATGCGGATTTCGCCATCAAGACGAACGCCACCGGTAATTATCAATTTATCCATAAGAATCTCGACGCCCTTGGGCTCAGGTGCGCTCGGCCCAGGCCGCGCTGCTGAAAAATTTCATAGTGACCGCATGGATGCTGCCATCGGTGATCCATGGGTTTAAATGGGCATAGATCTGCTGCTGACGCTTCACCGGGCTTAACGCCGCCAGTTCATCGCTAATCACGTTCAGCTGAAAGTTGCAGCCTTCGCCCTCAACTTCTACCTGCACTTGTGAAAGGGTCTCGGACAGCTTTCCTTCAAGAAAGCTCTTCACTTCGGTGGCCTGCATGCTCAACCTCAATCGGCGCCCTGTGCGCGCGGGTCGGACATCATACAAAAAAGCCCCGCGCCTGCGAACCCCGCATTAACAGGACTCTGACGGGGGGCTTCTTTATAGATGCCGTTTAGGGATGCGCCAACAGCTCGGTCAATTCGCTGACCTGAGCGATTTCGCGCATGTCTTCGGGCATTGCGCGAATGCTCAGGGCCTTGCCGGCAGCCTGGGCATCGCGCATGAAGCACAGCAGCAGCGACAAACCGACACTGCTGGACTTCACCACTGCCGAACAATCCACCACCAAAGCGTTAGCCGTGCTGGACTTGATCAGCGCCTGACCATGCTTGCGCAAGTCAGGCCCGGTGCGGTAATCCAGCACACCGCTGAGCATCAGCTCGCCGGATTCGCTCATGCGAACGGCCGACTCACTCATTGCGCAGACTTCTGATCGGCGCCTTCAGTGGAGGCTTTGGCTTTGGCGACTTCACCGGCCCAACCATTGATGGTCTTGTCCAGATCGTTGCCATTGCGCTGCATCGCGTCAGCGAACTGATCGCGGAACAGCTTGCCGATGTTGATGCCGTTGATGATCACGTTGCGCAGTTTCCACTCGCCGTTGATCTTCTCAAGCGTGTACTGCACCGGGTACACCGCGCCGTTGTTGCCCTTGACGGTCATGCCCACGCTGGTGCGAGTGCCCGACTCATCCTTGGCAGGATCAACGGTGATGCCCTGGTTGTTGTACTCAAGCAAAGCGTTGCCATAAAACTGGAACAGACCGCGTTTGAAGTTTTCCTGAAACTTCTGCATCTGCTCAGGCGTGGCTTTGCGCGAGTACTTGACCGTCATGATGCTTTTGGAAATACCTTCAGCATCCACAACAGGCCCGACGATGGTGTTCAGCGCCGTGTAAAAGTCCTGTGGATCCTGTTTGTACTTCTCTTTGTTGGCCGAAAGATCGGCCAGCATCCGGTTCGTGGTGTCCTGGATCAGCTCGTGTGCGGAAGGCGCCGCCACGGCGTTAGCCATCAACGGCAGGGCCGCGAGTACTACCAACAGGCCACGTCGCAAGGTAGAGATCATTCAAAAGCTCCTCATTTGGCGTCTTTGCTAACGGTATTGAGCAGGAATTTACCGATCAGGTCTTCGAGCACCAGCGACGACTGGGTGTCATGGATGATGCCGCCATCCTTGAGCAATGCTTCTTCCCCGCCAACGCTGATACCGATGTACTTCTCGCCCAACAGGCCAGCGGTCAGGATAGATGCAGTGGAGTCAGTCGGCAGATTATCTACGCGCTTTTCCAGTTGCATGGTCACCCGGCCGGTGAAACTGTCGCGGTCCAGATCGATCGCTGTGACCTTGCCGATGGTCACACCGGCCATGGTCACTTTTGCTCTGACAGTCAAACCGGCGATATTGTCAAAATATGCATAAAGTTTATACGACTCGGTGTTTGCGCTCGGCGACAGGCCACTGACCCGCAAGGCAAGCAGCAGCAAAGCCAGGATGCCAGCCAGCAAGAAAAGGCCGACACCGATTTCCAGGGTGCGGTTTTGCATCAGAAATCTCCAAACATCAAGGCAGTCAAAATGAAGTCCAGGCCGAGCACTGCCAAAGAGGCATACACCACGGTCTTGGTTGTGGCACGACTGATCCCCTCGGAAGTGGGCTCGCAGTCATAGCCTTGGAATACGGCAATCCAGGTAACGACGAAGGCGAAAACGATACTTTTGATGATGCCGTTAAGCACATCACCACTGAACGTCACGCTGTTCTGCATGTTCGACCAGTAGGAACCTTCAAAGACTCCCAACCAATCGACCGCCACCCACGAACCACCCCAGATCCCGACGACGCTGAAGATCATCGCCAGCACCGGCAGGGAAATGAAGCCGGCCCACAGGCGCGGGGCAATGATGTACTTGAGCGGGTCGACGCCAATCATTTCCAGACTGGACAACTGCTCGGTGGACTTCATGTTGCCGATTTCGGCGGTCAGTGCCGAACCGGCACGCCCGGCGAATAGCAAGGCCGTCACCACCGGCCCCAGTTCACGCAGCAACGTCAGGGCAACCATCTGCCCGACGGCCTGTTCCGAACCGTAGCTGGAAAGGATATTGAAGCCCTGCAGCGCCAACACCATGCCGATGAACACCCCGGAGACCACGATGATCACCAGGGACATCACGCCGATCGAATGCAGTTGCTTGATCAGCAGGCCGAAGCCGCCGCCAATGCCGCCGCGGCCGAGCAACGCATGAAAGAGGAAAATCGTCGCACGCCCGAACACCCCGACGGCATCGATCGCCGCCCGGCCGAACCGGCGCACTCTTTCCAACAGTGAAATCTTGCGCATCAGCGCTTCCCCAGAAGATCTGCGCGGTAATCCGTCGCTGGAAAGTGATAGGCGACCGGGCCATCGGGATCGCCTGTCATGAATTGACGGATACGCGGATCGTCCGAGTTCATCAGTTCGTCAGGCGTGCCCTGCCCCAGCACTTGTTCATCGCCCACTACATAGATGTAGTCGGCGATGCTCGCGGTCTCGGCCAGATCGTGGGATACCACGATACTGGTGATGCCCAGCGCGTCGTTGAGCAGGCGGATCAGGCGCACGAGTACGCCCATGGCGATCGGGTCCTGCCCGACAAAGGGCTCGTCGTACATGAGAATCTGCGGATCGAGGGCAATCGCCCGCGCCAGCGCGACTCGCCGCTTCATGCCGCCGGACAATTCGTCCGGCATCAGGTCGATGGCGCCGCGCAAACCGACGGCCTGCAATTTCAGCAGGACGATGTCGCGGATCATTTCTTCCGGCAGCTCGGTATGAACGCGCAGCGGAAAAGCGACGTTCTCGAACACATCGAGATCGGTAAACAGGGCGCCGCTCTGAAACAGCACGCCCATGTGCTTGCGCGCATCGAACAAATCGCTGCGTGACAGTTTGGGCAGATTCTGACCATTGACCCAGACTTCGCCACTGGTAGGCCGCAACTGTGCGCCCATCAGCCGTAAGAGCGTGGTCTTGCCACACCCGGAAGGTCCCATGATGCCGGTGACCTTGCCGCGCGGGATGCGGATATCAATGTTGTTGAAAATACTGCGCGCACCGCGCTTGAAGGACAGTCCCTTCAGCTCGACCGCGTAGGCGTTATCGGCACTCATCTAAACTCCTTGCGATGCAGCCTCTCACTCGGACGCCTGGCTCTCTGTCGAAAGCACATACCGCCCCGGGCGGGCCGAACTGGCGGCGAACTATATCACTGCAACGCTCAAGCGCCCAATCCCCAAGCCAGCCATGTTCGGCGAAGAAAGCGCCAGCCACGTGCATTTGCGCGGTTTTGCTCACAACTATTTACAAAGCGCGACGAACTAGCGTGAGGGTTTCGATCATTACCGCTATAATCGCCGCCTTTTCATCGGGCTATACGATCTGACATGAGCCAAACCAGCGACCTGATTCAATCGGCACAACGCACCATCCGCCTCGAACTGGAAGCCGTACAAGGCTTGCTGCCCCATATCGACGCTGATTTTGTACGCGCTTGCGAGATGATTCTGGCCAGCAAGGGCCGCGTGGTCGTGCTCGGCATGGGCAAGTCCGGGCACATCGGCAACAAGATTGCCGCGACCCTGGCGAGCACCGGCACCACGGCTTTTTTCGTGCACCCGGCCGAAGCCAGTCACGGCGACATGGGCATGATCACCCGCGACGACATCATCCTGGCGCTGTCGAACTCCGGCTCGACCAATGAAATCGTGACCCTGCTGCCGCTGATCAAGCGCCAGGGCATCAAGCTGATCAGCATGACCGGCAATCCGAATTCGCCGCTGTCCAAGGCTGCCGAGATCAATCTGAACGTGCACGTCGAGCATGAAGCCTGCCCGCTGAACCTGGCGCCGACCTCCTCGACCACCGCCGCACTGGTGATGGGCGACGCATTGGCCGTGGCGCTGCTGGAAGCTCGTGGCTTCACCGCCGAAGATTTTGCCTTTTCGCATCCGGGCGGTGCTCTGGGCCGACGCCTGTTGCTCAAGGTCGAAACCGTGATGCACGCCGGCGCCGAGCTGCCGCTGGTGCCTCGCGGCACGCTGCTCAAGGACGCCTTGATGGAAATGACCCGCAAGGGGCTGGGCATGACCGCAATAGTAGAAGCCGATGGCAAACTGGCGGGGATCTTCACTGACGGCGACTTGCGCCGCACCCTCGACCGCACCATCGACATCCACCACACCACCATCGACGAAGTCATGACCGTTCACGGCAAGACCGCCCGGGCCGACATGCTGGCAGCCGAAGCCCTGAAAATCATGGAAGACCATCGAATCAACGCACTGGTAGTCGTCGACAAGGAAGACCGCCCGGTAGGCGCCTTCAACCTGTCCGACCTGCTGCGTGCAGGAGTAATGTGATGAGCAACGACCTGCTGCAACGCGGCAAGAACATCAAACTGGCGATTTTCGATGTCGACGGCGTCCTTACCGACGGGCGTCTGTACTTCCTCGAAGACGGCAGTGAATTCAAGACTTTCAACACCCTCGACGGCCAAGGCATCAAGATGTTGATGGCAGCCGGCGTGCAGACCGCTATCATCAGCGGTCGCAAGACCCCGGTGGTCGAGCGGCGAGCGAAGAATCTTGGCATCCCGCACCTTTATCAGGGGCGTGAAGACAAACTGGTGGTGTTGGACGAGCTTCTCGGCCAACTCAACCTAAGCTATGAACAAGTTGCCTATCTGGGTGACGACCTGCCAGATTTGCCAGTGATCCGCCGCGTCGGGCTGGGCATGGCAGTGGCCAATGCTGCAAGCTTCGTGCGCGAACACGCTCACGGCATCACCGTGGCCCGTGGCGGCGAAGGTGCCGCCCGCGAATTCTGCGAACTGATCCTGCGCGCCCAGGGTCGCCTCGATGCGGCAAATGGCGCGTACCTGTGAGCCAATTTATGCTGAGCAAAAAGTTTCGCAAATTTCTGGTGTTCGGCTGCATCGCGGCGATATTCGCGGCGGTCGGCTACTGGAACATCAGCCCGGAACGCTTCCTCGACAAGCCGGTGGTGAAAGTCGACGAAAGCGCGATCGACTATTACGCGATCAACGCCCACACCGTGCAGTTTCTGCCGGACGGCACCTTGCAATACGATCTGACGTCCGACAAGGTCGAACACCTGAAGGCAACTGACGTGTCGCTGCTGACCAATCCGGACTTGAACATGTACCGCGGCACCGAGTTTCCGTGGCATGTCACCAGCCTGCGCGGCGAAGTGAATTCGGACGGCACTCAGGTCGAGCTGATCGACAATGTACGCATCGCTCGCACCGACCAGCAGAACCGCAACTTGATCGTCACCAGCACCCGAATGACAGTGTTCCCGCAGCAGCAATATGCGCAGACCGATCAACCCGTTAGAATCGACGGCGCTGGTGGTGTGTCGACTGGTAACGGAATGAAAGCGTATTTGAAAGAAAGCAGGATACACCTGCAATCTAACGTAAGAGGACAGTATGAGGCTCGTTAAAACCCTCCCTATTTTGCTCAGTCTGGGCGCAGCACTGGGAAGCGTGAGCGCCTGGGCTCTGCCGAATGATCAAGAGCAGCCTATTCGCATTCAGGCCGACGATGCCCAACTGGACGACAAGAATGGCGTTGCCACCTATACCGGCGACGTGATCATCACCCAGGGTTCGATGAAGGTCACCGGCAACAAAGTGACCATCACCCGCACCTCGGCCGGTGAAATCGACCGCGTCAACTCGGTCGGCAACCTGGCTTATTTCGAGCAGTTGCAGACCGCGGGCGACACCAAGCCAGTGCAGGGCTACGGCGTCACCATCGATTATTACGCGCAGGCAAATCGGGTAGTACTGACCGATCGCGCGAAAGTCATCGACAAGGACAACAACGTCACTCAGGGCGAGAAAATCGTCTATGACACGGTGAAAAAACTGGCGAGCGCCGGTCGTGCCAAAGGCACCAAGCTGAGCACTCCTCAGCCGCGCATCGACATGATGATCCAGCCGAAAAAGAAAACTGACGGGCAAAAGGCCAACTGATGGCAACTCTGAAAGCTCAGCATCTGGCCAAGAGCTACAAGAGCCGCCAGGTTGTGCGTGACGTCAGCCTGTCGATCGACAGCGGCCAGATCGTCGGCCTGCTCGGCCCGAACGGTGCCGGCAAGACCACGTGCTTCTACATGATCGTTGGCCTGGTGCAGGCCGATCAGGGTCGCGTACTGATCGACGATCTGGACGTCAGCCACCAGCCAATGCACGGTCGTGCAAAGGCCGGCATCGGCTATCTTCCGCAGGAAGCGTCGATCTTCCGCAAGCTGTCAGTCGCCGACAACATCATGGCCATTCTCGAAACCCGCAAGGAGCTCGACAAGGCCGGTCGCCGCAAGGAACTGGAAAGCCTGCTGCAGGAATTCCACATCCACCACATCCGCGACAACCTCGGCATGAGCCTGTCCGGTGGTGAACGCCGCCGAGTGGAAATCGCTCGTGCATTGGCGACCAACCCGAAATTCATCCTGCTCGACGAACCTTTCGCCGGCGTGGACCCGATTTCGGTCGGCGACATCAAGCAGATCATCCATCACCTCAAGGCCAAAGGCATTGGCGTGCTGATCACGGACCACAACGTTCGTGAAACCCTGGATATCTGTGAAACCGCCTACATCGTCAATGACGGCCAACTGATCGCCGAAGGTGACTCCGCTACCATCCTGGCCAACGAACTGGTCAAGGAAGTGTATCTGGGCCACGAGTTCCGCCTGTAAGCGCTGAGGTGTCTGGCGGATTGTCCGGGCGCTCGTCGCAATAAAAGCTCAATCGTTTTTTATTGTTACAGCGCTCTAGGCAAGGACTGCGGTTTCGGGCATATAATTTGCTTAAGTTTGGCGCTCCGGCGCCCTGTAGTGGATGGCGCATGTGCGCCGGCGAATAAGGTGTTTAGCCCCTGCCATGAAACCATCGCTAGTCTTGAGAATGGGCCAGCAGCTGACGATGACACCTCAGCTGCAACAGGCCATCCGCCTGCTCCAATTGTCGACCCTGGACCTGCAACAGGAAATCCAGGAGGCCCTGGAGTCCAATCCGATGCTCGAACGCCAGGAAGAAGGCGACGACTTCGATAACGCCGACCCCTTGGCCGACAAAGCCGAACAACTCCCCAACGCCGATGTTTCGGAACCGTCCTATCAGGAAACCGCGCCAACCGTGGACAACCTTGAGGAAGGCGACTGGAACGAGCGCATTCCCAACGAGCTGCCCGTCGACACGGCGTGGGAAGACGTCTACCAAACCAGCGCCAGCAGCCTGCCGAGCAACGATGACGACGAGTGGGATTTCACCACCCGCACATCGGCCGGCGAAAGCCTGCAAAGCCATCTGCTCTGGCAACTCAACCTGGCGCCGATGTCCGACACCGATCGGCTGATCGCCGTGACTCTGATCGATTGCATCAACAATCAGGGTTACCTCGACGAAACCCTCGATGAAATCCTCGAAGCCTTCGATCCGGAACTGGACATCGAGCTCGACGAGATCGAAGCCGTTCTGCACCGTATCCAGCAATTCGAACCGGCCGGCATCGGCGCTCGCAACCTGAGCGAATGCCTGCTGCTGCAATTGCGCCAACTCCCGGCCAAGACGCCTTGGCTGGCCGAGGCCAAGCGTCTGGTCAGCGATTACATCGACTTGCTCGGCAGCCGCGATTACAGCCAGTTGATGCGCCGCATGAAGCTCAAGGAAGACGAACTGCGCCAGGTCATCGAACTGGTGCAGAGCCTGAATCCGCGTCCGGGCTCGCAGATCGAGTCCAGCGAAGCCGAATACGTGGTTCCCGACGTGATCGTGCGCAAGGACAACGAGCGCTGGCTGGTGGAGCTGAACCAGGAATCGGTGCCACGCCTGCGGGTCAACGCCCAGTACGCCGGGTTTGTCCGCCGCGCCGACACCAGCGCCGACAACACTTTCATGCGCAATCAGTTGCAGGAAGCGCGCTGGTTCATCAAGAGCCTGCAAAGCCGCAACGAAACCCTGATGAAAGTTGCCACGCAGATCGTCGAGCATCAGCGCGGTTTTCTGGAATATGGCGACGAAGCGATGAAACCGCTGGTACTGCACGACATCGCCGAGGCGGTGGGCATGCACGAATCGACGATTTCGCGGGTGACCACGCAGAAGTTCATGCATACCCCACGGGGCATATATGAGCTGAAATACTTTTTCTCCAGCCACGTCAGCACCTCCGAAGGCGGCGAATGCTCGTCCACGGCGATCCGCGCGATCATCAAAAAACTGGTTGCCGCGGAAAATCAGAAAAAGCCGTTGAGTGACAGCAAGATCGCTGGTTTACTGGAGGCACAAGGCATTCAGGTGGCTCGCCGCACCGTCGCCAAGTACCGCGAATCCTTGGGAATCGCGCCTTCGAGCGAACGCAAGCGGTTGATGTAAGCCACGTTACAGCGTTCCAGTGGCAGGCTATTCAGCCTGCCGCTTTATGCACTGGCAACGAAGGAGAAGCTGTATGCAAGTCAACATCAGTGGACACCAACTGGAAGTGACCGAACCTCTGCGCATCTACATCAACGAGAAACTCGAACGATTAGAGAGGCATTTCGACAAGATCACCAACGTGCAAGTCACGATGTGCGTCGAGAAGCTCAAGCAGAAAATCGAAGCCACGCTGCATATTCCCGGCGGAGAAGTAGTCGCTAATGCTGAACATACCGATATGTATGCCGCCATTGACCTGCTGACCGACAAGCTGGATCGCCAACTCAAAAAGCATAAGGAAAAGACCCAAAGCCTCCTCCAGGGCGCAACCGGTCGTTAACACTCCCAACCTATGATCCGACTTGAAAGTATCCTGACCCCCGGCCGTTCCCTTGTGAACGTGCCGGGCGGCAGTAAAAAGAAAGCCCTCGAGCAAATTGCCAACCTGATCGCCCGGGAAGTCCCGGATCTGGAGATGCAAGTTGTCTTCGAGGCATTGATTGCCCGTGAAAAACTCGGTTCTACCGGTTTTGGCAACGGCATCGCGATTCCTCATTGCCGCCTGAAGGGCTGCACGTCCCCTATCAGTGCGCTGATGCACCTTGATGCGCCCATCGATTTCGACGCCATCGACGGCGCCCCGGTTGACCTGCTGTTTGTATTGCTGGTCCCGCAGGCTGCCACCGATGCGCACCTGGAGTTGCTGCGCCAGATCGCCAGCATGCTCGACCGCAAGGAAGTCCGCGAAAAACTGCGCAGTGCTCCGAGCAACGAAGCCTTGTATCAGGTCGTCCTGTACGAGCAGAACGGTCACTAATCATGCGCTTGATCATTGTCAGCGGCCGCTCCGGCTCAGGTAAAAGTACCGCGCTCAATGTCCTTGAGGACAGCGGCTTCTATTGCATCGACAACCTGCCTGCCGGGTTGCTGCCGGAATTGGCTGAACGCGCGTTGATTCATACCGAACTCGCGCAACCGCTGGTCGCGGTGTCCATCGACGCACGCAACCTGCCGAGCCATTTGTCGCGATTCCCCGAACTGCTCGAAGAAGTCCGCAGTCGGCATATCCAGTGCGACGTGCTGTATCTGGACGCCGACGAAGAAACCCTGCTCAAGCGTTTCTCCGAAACCCGTCGCCGCCACCCGCTGAGCAATGCCAATCGCTCGCTGGCCGAGGCGATAGCTGACGAGACCAAACTGCTCGAGCCGATCGCCGACCTGGCTGATCTGAAACTCAACACCACCAACCTGAACCTGTACCAGCTGCGCGATACGCTGAAGCTGCGTCTGCTCAATCAGCCTGAGCCGGGCACCGCGTTTCTGGTCGAGTCGTTTGGCTTCAAGCGCGGCATGCCGGTCGATGCCGATCTGGTATTCGACGTGCGTTGCCTGCCCAATCCGTACTGGAAACCGGAGCTGCGCGCGCAGTCCGGGCTCGATCTGCCAGTGGCCGAGTACCTTGCGGCCCAGCCGGACGTCGAAGAGATGTTCCAGGATATTTACAACTATCTGTTCAAGTGGCTGCCGCGTTTCGCTGCCAGCAACCGCGCTTATGTGACGGTTGCCATTGGCTGCACTGGCGGCCATCACCGCTCCGTCTACCTGACTGAACGTCTGGGTCAGGCTCTGCAACAATCCCTGAAGAACGTCCAGGTCCGCCACCGCGACCTCAGCTAAAGGATTCACATCGCGATGCCTGCTCTGGAAATTGAAATCATCAACAAACTGGGCCTGCACGCCCGCGCTTCTGCGAAATTCGTCGGGGTTGCCGGTGGATTCAAGGATTGCTCGATCAGGGTTGGACGCACACCGGAATCCACGGTCGACGGCAAAAGCATCATGGCGATGATGATGCTCGCGGCCGGCAAAGGCACCAAAATCCACCTGATTACCGAAGGCGAAAAGGAACAGGAAGCGCTGGACGCTTTAAAGGAATTAATCAACAACTACTTCGGCGAAGGCGAGTAACAACCCGCCCACGTCCCTGTAGCAGCTGCCGAAGCCTGCGTTTATGTAGCAGCTGGCGAAGCCTGCGTTCGGCTGCGAAGCAGTCGTAAAATCAGACACTGCGGTCCTTCAGACAAACCTCGTACGCCGGATTTACGCCTGCTGCGCAGCCGAACGCAGCCTTCGGCAGCTGCTACCCGACCGCGCTCCCCTGCTAAGCCAGCGCCGTATCCATCACCATCATCAGACAAAACCCGATCAACAATCCCAGACTGGCGAGTTTCTCGTGACCATGACGTCGCGATTCCGGGATCACTTCGTGCGTCACCACCAGCAACATCGCCCCCGCCGCCAGTGCCAGACCCAACGGCAATAGCAGTTCGGCCAGGCTCACCAGCCACGCGCACAGCAGCGCGAACACCGGTTCCACCAGCCCCGACGCCGCGCCGATCAGGAACGACTTGACCCGCGACATCCCTGCCCCGGCCAACACCAGCGCGATGACCAGACCTTCCGGCACATCCTGCAACGCGATGCCCATCGCCAGGCTGTCAGCATCCGGCATGCCACCTCCGGCGGAAACGCCCACGGCCATGCCTTCGGGAATGTTGTGCGCAATGATCGCGAAGACAAACAGCCAGATGCGCGGCGGGATCACTGGACGTTCCAGCGTGCCGACCAGCAATTGCGGGCTGGCCCCGGAAACCTTGCGGTCCACCAGAAACAACCCCAAAGCGCCGAGCATGATGCCAAAGCTGATCAGGCCGCTGGAGGCCCAAGGCGTCAGCCCCAGGCTTTCGGCTGCAGCAATGCCCGGGACGATCAGCGAAAACGCCGTCGCCGCGAGCATCACCCCGGCACCGAAACCGAGCAAGGTATCGCTGAGTGCCTGAGGCATGCGCCGGATGACCAACACCGGCACCGCCCCCAACGCCGTGCCCAAAGCGCAGAGCGCCCCGCCCTGCAGGGCGCGCAACAGCTTGGGCTCAAGGTTGAGCCACTCCAGGCCCTGGGCAACCAACAGCGTCATACCCGCCAGCAATAACAGCGATCCCAACGCGTAACGAAACATACGCCCACTTCCGATCGCCAGTGTTTCAGTGCCCATAATCAGCCTTGGATTGTTTTTATAGAAGACTTAAACCAGCGCTGCCTGATAGCGCGCTGCAACTTCGGGCCAATTAATCACGTTGTAGAACGCATTGATGTATTCCGGGCGACGGTTCTGGTAACGCAGGTAATAGGCGTGTTCCCAGACGTCGAGGCCGAGGATCGGCGTGTTGCCATTCATCAGCGGGCTGTCCTGATTACCGCTGCTTTCGACGACCAAAATCTTTTGTGGGGTAACGCTCAACCACGCCCAGCCACTGCCAAAACGCGTCAGTGCAGCTTTGGTGAAGGCTTCCTTGAAGCTGTCGAGGCCGCCCAGTTGCTCATCAATCGCCTTGGCCAGCGCGCCGTCGGGTTTGCCGCCGGCGTTGGGCGCCATGACTTCCCAGAACAACGAATGGTTGGCATGACCGCCGCCCTGATTGATCACCGCAGCGCGGAGTTTTTCCGGCAGTTGCTGGACGCTGGCGACCAGTTTTTCCACCGACCATTCGGCAAACTCGGTGCCTTCGACAGCGGCGTTGAGGTTATTGATGTAAGTCTGGTGATGTTTGGTGTAGTGGATTTCCATGGTCTGCGCATCGATATGCGGTTCCAGGGCATCGTAGGCGTAGGGCAACGCAGGCAAGGTAAAAGCCATGTTCAGTGGACTCCATGGTGATGAGGGACAGGCTGATGCCGGGGCGACGCCGCATCCATGTGCAACAAGCGATGGGTGCGTGGGTATTCGCCGTGTTCACTGATGAAATTCAGCAGTTCGACATAGGTTTTACTGCTCTGACGCAGCGCAGCCTCGCGCAGCGCCGGGGCCAGCCGCGCGTCCTGCATGGTCTGCAACAGGCGTTGATGGATCGCGCACAAATACTCGGCGCTCTCCTCTGGCTGGTTCAGGCGTAAATGCAGGTCCGCGAGGTTGTGATGGGAAATCACGCAAGCGGCTACCGCTTCGTCGGCATCCGACCAGCGCTCGAACAACACCTGGGCCAGCGCCAGTGCCTGCAAGTAAGCCTCGCGGGCATCGACGAACTCGCCTTGCATGAAATGGCGATTGGCCCTTTCGATCGTGCGTTTCCAGTGCTCCATGGTGAGCCTCCAAAGCGGTAGCGTGAGTTACACGCCGCCTGCGGTGAGCTTCTCTGGATTGAGCAATTCTTCCAGTTGGCTGCGCGACAAGTCGGTGTGTTCCAGGGCGACATCAATCACCGGACGGCCCTGCTGATACGCCTTCTTGGCGATTTCAGCGGCTTTCTGGTAACCGATGATCGGGTTGAGTGCGGTGACCAGAATCGGATTGCGCGACAGCGCTTCCTTGAGTCGGGCCTCGTTGACCTTGAAGCTGGCAATCGCCTTGTCACCCAGCAGACGGCTGGCGTTGGCCAGCAATTCGATGCTGCTGAGCAGGTTCTGGGCGATGATCGGCAGCATCACGTTGAGTTCGAAATTGCCCGATTGGCCGGCGATGGTGATCACTGAGTCGTTGCCAATCACCTGCGCCGCGACCATCGCCGTGGCTTCCGGGATCACCGGATTGACCTTGCCCGGCATGATCGACGAGCCCGGCTGCAAGGCCTCGAGTTCGATTTCACCAAGACCGGCCAACGGCCCGGAGTTCATCCAGCGCAGGTCGTTGGCGATTTTCATCAGCGACACGGCAGTCGCCTTGAGCTGACCGGAGACCGCCACCGCAGTGTCCTGCGAGCCGATCAGCGCAAACAGATCCTTGCCCGGAGTGAACTGCACATGCGTCAGTTCACTCAATTGCCGGCTGAACCGCGCGGCAAATTCAGGATGCGCGTTGATCCCGGTGCCTACCGCCGTGCCGCCCTGCGCCAGCGATTGCAGGCTCGGCAACAGATCTTGCAGATGGCCGATATTGGCCTTGAGCTGCTGCGCCCAACCGTTGAGCACCTGGCTCATGCGCACCGGCATGGCGTCCATCAAATGCGTGCGCCCGGTTTTGACGTGGTGGTGAACCTGCACCGCTTTGCGCTCGATCACTTGCACCAGATGCAGCAGCGCCGGCAGCAATTGCTCATGCAAGGCCAACGCGGCACTGACGTGGATGGTGGTCGGGATGATGTCGTTGCTGCTTTGCCCGCAGTTGACGTGATCGTTCGGGTTCACCGGCTCGCCCAGCAGTCGGCTGGCCAGCGTGGCGATCACTTCGTTGGCGTTCATGTTGGAACTGGTGCCGGAACCGGTCTGGAAGATATCCACCGGAAAGTGCTGCATGAAATCGCCTTCGAGCAGCCCTTGCGCCGCGTCGACGATGGCTTTGCCCTGGGCTTCGCCGATCTGCTTGAGCTCGACGTTGGCCCACGCCGCCGCAGCTTTCGCCAGGATCAATGCGCGAATGAACTGCACCGGCATCGGTTTGCCGCTGATCGGGAAGTTATCCACCGCACGTTGGGTTTGTGCGCCGTAGAGCGCGGCTTCCGGGACCTGAAGCTCGCCCATGCTGTCGCGCTCAATACGTGTCTTGGTCATCAGTAAATCCTTGCACCAGTTCAATGAGGGGAATCGAAGGCTGCAACTCGCAGGTCGCCAGTTGCCAGGTGTAGCTTTGCCAGCGCTTGAGGCGGCATTTGCACAGCGACAGACGTTCCAGTTCACGCAACGGCCGCCAGGCCTGGTCCAGACAATAGGCGCGCCAGTGCCACGGCAGCGCGATGTCGGCGGCGGTGTCGAGGAGTAAACGAAAGGAAGTTTCGGCGATGGTCCAGGGCGAGGTTGCCGTGCAACAGGCCAGATACCGGCCTTCGGCCAGGTAATGTTCGATCAGGCGCGGTTCGTCAGGATCCATTGCGCAACGGATCTGGCGACTCATCCAGCGCCAGCTTTCGAGGTACGGCTGCTCGTGCAAGGCAGAACTCATAATCCGGGCTCATTCGGTAATGAGATTTATTATTAGATGATAATGAGAACCAACACAACCCCGCTATTGTTTGTCAGCGCCTCTGTGGGAGCAAAGCTTGCTCGCGATGACAATCTCGAGGACGCCATCGCGAGCGAGCTTTGCTCCTACAGTTCGGCATGTGAGGCACAAAAAAAAGCGCGCCATCCGTTGGGATGGCGCGCCTTTTTGTGGAACGGTGCGGTTTTAGCTACCCGCGACCGTCATCCGCTCGATCAACACCGAACCGGTGCGAATGTTGCTGCGCAGTTCCAAGTCATTGCCGACCGCGACGATCTGCTTGAACATGTCGCGCATGTTGCCGGCAATGGTCACTTCCTGGACCGCGAACTGGATTTCGCCGTTCTCGACCCAGAAACCCGCCGCGCCGCGCGAGTAATCGCCGGTCACCATGTTCAGGCCATGGCCCATCAACTCGGTGACCAGCAACCCGCGACCCATGCGCCGCAGCAGCGCTGCCTGATCTTCGTCGCCATGGGTGACGAACAGGTTGTGCACGCCACCAGCGTTGGCGGTGCTCGGCATGCCGAGTTTGCGCCCGGAATAGGTGCCGAGAATATACGAGACCAGCACGCCATTTTCGACGAACGGCTTGGCATAAGTCGCCAGACCATCGCCATCGAACGCCGAGCTGCCCATCGCGCGCATCAAGTGCGGACGCTCATCGAGGGTCAGCCATTCCGGGAACAGCTTCTGCCCAAGCGAGCCTTCGAGAAACGACGATTTGCGATACAGACTGCCGCCGGACACCGCCGAGAGGAAGCTGCCGAACAAACCACCGGCCAGCTCCGCCGAAAACAGCACCGGCACTTCACAGGTCGGTACCGGACGCGCGCCCAGACGGCTCGCCGCCCGTTGCGCGGCACGTTGGCCGATGCTCACCGGGTCTGCGAGCAAACTGCCCTGACGGCTGACGTCATACCAATAATCACGCTGCATTTGCCCTTCGGCCTCGGCGATCATCACGCAACTGAGGCTGTGGCGGGTCGACGCATAACCGCCGATAAAACCGTGGCTGTTGCCGTAAACGCGGCAGCCCTGATGCGTGCTGAGCGTGGTGCCGTCGGCGTTCTTGATCCGGCTATCGGTATCGAACGCTGCCGCTTCGCAGCTCAGCGCCATTTCGATGGCTTGCTCCGGGGTGATGTCCCATTCGTGGAACAGGTCGAAATCCTGCAGATCCTTGGCCATCAGCGCCGCATCGGCGAGGCCCGACGCCTCGTCTTCCGAGGTGTGCTTGGCGATCGCCAGCGCGGCGGCGACGGTTTCACGAATCGCCTCCGGGCCACTGGCCGAAGTGCTCGCCGAGCCTTTGCGCTGGCCGACGTACAAGGTGATGCCAAACCCCTGATCGCGATTGAATTCGACGGTTTCGACTTCGCGCTGGCGTACCGACGTGGACAGGCCCTGCTCCAGCGACACCGCGACTTCACAGGCGCTGGCGCCCTGACGTTTGGCTTCAGCGATGATCTGCTCGACTTGCTCTTGCAGTGCCGGCAACGCTTGTGGGCCGACGCTTTCAACTGCACTCATGCTGTTCTCCACTCAAATTCTGCTTTCGGCTAGGGCCATCGAGCGACCGGGCCGGACAAGCGGCCCCCGACTGGTTATCATGGCGGCGTTTCTTTGCGGACGGCCACCATGGTTGATTCTTACGACGACTCCCTCGATACGGGAGAAAAAAGCAAATCCCAGGTCAAACGCGAGCTGCATGCTCTGGTTGACCTCGGCGAACGCCTTACAACGCTCAAGCCTGACTTGCTGGCAAAACTGCCGTTGACCGACGCTATGCGCCGGGCTCTGGCCGATGCGCCCAAGCACACCGCGAATATCGCGCGTAAACGGCACCTCATGTTCATCGGCAAACTGATGCGCGATCAGGACACTGACGCCATTTTGACCTTGCTCGATCAACTCGATGCCTCCACCCGGCAATACAACGAACGATTCCATGGCCTGGAACGCTGGCGCGATCGCTTGATCGCAGGCGATGACGCGGTCCTGGAGAAATTCGTTGTCGATTACCCGGAAGCTGATCGTCAACAGTTGCGCTCCCTGATCCGTCAGGCCCAGCACGAACTGGCGACCAACAAGCCGCCGGCAACCAGCCGCAAAATCTTCAAGTACATTCGTGAGCTGGACGAGACTCAACGCGGTCTGCGTTAAGTCCCGAATCGGGTGAGTCGCCACGCGGCTCACCCGAAGCTTCACTTATTCAAAAGCCCTTACTGTTCACAAACCCTTACGATCCTGTACCACCGACAGTGATCGCATCAATTTTCAGGGTTGGCTGGCCGACACCCACCGGCACCGACTGCCCATCCTTGCCGCAAGTCCCGACGCCGCTGTCCAGCGACAAGTCGTTACCGACCATCGACACTTTGCTCATCGCCTCCGGGCCGTTGCCGATCAACGTCGCGCCTTTGACCGGAGCGGTGATTTTGCCGTCCTCGATCAAATACGCCTCGCTGGTGGAGAACACGAACTTGCCGCTGGTGATATCCACCTGACCACCGCCGAGGTTGGCGCAGTAGATACCGCGTTTCACCGAAGCAATGATTTCTGCCGGATCACTCTCGCCGGCGAGCATGTAAGTGTTGGTCATGCGCGGCATCGGCAGGTGCGCGTAGGATTCGCGACGACCGTTGCCGGTGCGCGCCACGCCCATCAATCGGGCGTTGAGCTTGTCTTGCATATAACCCTTGAGCACGCCGTTTTCGATCAGCGTGGTGCACTCGGTCGGGGTGCCTTCGTCATCGACGCTCAACGAGCCGCGACGCCCGGCCAGCGTGCCGTCATCGACGATGGTGCAGAGTTTCGACGCAACCATCTCGCCCATGCGCCCGCTATAAGCCGAGCTGCCCTTGCGGTTGAAATCGCCTTCCAGACCGTGGCCGACCGCTTCGTGCAACAGCACGCCGGACCAGCCCGAACCGAGTACCACCGGCAAGGTGCCGGCCGGCGCCGGAATCGCTTCCAGATTGACCAGCGCCTGGCGCAAGGCTTCACGGGCATAGCCCATGGCGCGGTCTTCGGCGAGGAAATAACGGTAATCGGTACGACCGCCGCCGCCATGACCACCGCGTTCGCGGCGGCCATTCTGCTCGACGATCACGCTGACGTTGAAGCGCACCAGTGGCCGCACATCCGCCGCCAGGCTGCCGTCGGTGGACGCAACGAGAATGCGTTCCCAGACCCCGGCCATGCTCACGGTGACTTGCTGAATGCGCGGGTCGAGGGCGCGCGTGGCGATGTCGATGCGCTTGAGCAGGTCGACTTTCTCGGCGCGGGTCAGCACTTCAAGCGGGTTGTCCGGCCCGTACAACTGGGCGACATCCTGCGTGGTAAACGCTTGCACGGTGCCGTTCTGCCCGGCGCGGGAGATCGAGCGCGCGGCTCGGGCCGCTGCGCCCAGCGCTTCGAGGGTGATCGCGTTGCTGTAGGCGAAACCGGTTTTTTCACCCGATTGCGCACGCACGCCGACACCCTGGTCGAGGTTGAAGCTGCCTTCCTTGACGATGCCGTCTTCCAGCGCCCAGGACTCGGAAATCTGCCCCTGGAAATACAGATCGGCGGCATCAATGCCTGGCCCGGCCAGATCACCGAGCACACTTTGCAGGCTTTCGATGGTCACGCCGCCGGGCGCTAACAGGTGGTCACTGACTGAGGACAACAACTCGCTCATATGCTTTACGCCTTAAATTCATCGTTCTGAGGCAGGTCGCTGGGCGCCCTGCGAGAAAAAGCGCCGGTGACTGGAAACCGGCATCCGCGCCCGGATGGACGCCTGTTCGCTGCTATCGCGTTCGGCCAGCAGCACGGCCTCGCCTTGATCCTGTTGCGCCAGCACGCGACCCCACGGGTCAACGATGGCGGCATGTCCGTAAGTCTCTCGCGGCCCCGGATGGACGCCACCCTGGGCGGCCGCGAGCACATAACACTGGGTTTCGATGGCGCGGGCACGAATCAACACGTCCCAATGCGCCGCGCCGGTCACGGCGGTAAACGCCGACGGCGCAGTAATCAACTCGGCCCCAGCGGCGCGCAATTCGCTGTACAGCTCCGGGAAACGCAAGTCATAACACACGCTCAGGCCCACACGTCCAACGGGCGTGTCCGCAACCACGACGCCACTGCCATAAGCATAGTCATCGGATTCACGATAACGCCCGCGATTGTCCGCCACATCGACGTCGAACAAGTGCAGCTTGTCATACCGTGCAACGGTTTCGCCGTGATCATCCACCAGCAGCGAGCAGGCATGCACTTTGGCCAGCGGTGCATCGACCGGCGGCAACGGCAAAGTGCCGGCGACTATCCATAACTTGAGGGCGCGAGCGGTGTCTTTCAACCATGGCAGGATCGGGCCTTCGCCCATGGCCTCGGCGCGACCGATGGCAGCGGTGTCGCGGCGGCCCATGGCGGCGAAGTTTTCCGGCAACACCGCCAGGCGTGCGCCGCCGTTCGCCGCGTGTTCGAGCAGGCGCCGGGCCTGCGCAAGATTGGCCAGCACATCGCTCTGGCTGACCATTTGAATCACCGCAACAGACATGGCTCTTTTCCTGTTCAGAACAACACACGCCCCGTAGGAGCAAGGCTTGCCCGCGAACGCGTCATGACATTCAACGCATTAGTTGAATGTGAAACAGCCTTCGCGGGCAAGCCTCGCTTCTGCAAGGGGCAGCGCCATGCTACTCCATCAAACCCAAGGGAAGATTCTCAAAAAGGCTTCTCGAAGGTGATTTTCGGTTCTTTCCACGGGCCTTTGACGGTGTATTTGACGCTGGCGAAACGTGCCACGCGGTCGCCGATCAGCTTGTCGATCAGGAACAACGCGCCGCCAATGGCCGGGGCGCCGACGATCAGCGCGGCAATCGGTAGGTTGTTGGTCACCGGCAAGGTCACCAGCAACTTGGCATCGACCTTGTCTTCAACCAGATTCAACGTGCCGTTGAGCTCGATATTGCTCGACGGACCGGTCATCAGGATCGGCTCGCGCGTCACGTAGACGCCGTTGCTCGCCACCAGCAGGCCTTTGACCCGGTCGTAGCTCAAGCCTTTGCCGAACAGATCGGAGAAGTCCAGGCGCAAGCGACGGCCGATCGAGTTGAAGTTGAGCAGGCCGAACACCCGCAATGCCTGGGCGCTGCCCTCGACTTCGACGAACTGCCCTTTATTCAGCGACGCGTCGAGGCTGCCGGAGAAGCGCTTGGTCGCGACCCACGCCGGCGAGCCGGGCCAGCGGCCATCGACGTCCATGTGAAATTCTTCACTGGTCACGCTCGGCGCAAAACCCCAGCCCTTCAGCACATCGGCGAGGTTCTTGCCGCTGATCCGGCCCTTGTACCAACTGTTGGTCGCGCCCGGCGCGCCTTCCCAGCCGCCGCTGCCCTGCAACAGAATGCCTTTGAGGCCCATGTCCAGCGTGTTCAGCGCGATACCTTTGGCGGTCGGGCGCACTTTCAGCGACCACGCGCCGACCAAGTCATTGCCCTGGAACAGCTGATTGATGGTGATATCCAGCGCCGGAATCTTCGTCGGGTCGACGTCCACTAGCGGGTCCGGCGAGTTTTCGTCGGCCAGCGCGGTCGGGTCGGGAGCGGGCAACTTCACGTATTGCAGATTGATCGCAATCGGCGCGGCTTTCGCGTCGGGGATCGTCGCGCTGCCCTTCACCTGTTGGCTGTCGAGCTGCAACGCCCACACCGACGGCTTTCGGTTCAACTGCACCGAGGCCTGATCGAGCGTGGTGCCGATGCCGCTGAGCTTGCCTACCTTGAAATCCGCGCCGCTGAGCAACTGCTTGGCGCTACCACCCGGATCCTGGCCGGCGTATTTATCGGCCAAGGCCTTCCACGGCCCGACGTCCAATTCGGACAACACACCGCTGATGCGCAAGCCTTTACTCGCCGGCAACACGGCATTGCCGGCACCGAGGAACAATTCACCACGACCGTCGGCAAAATTGCCCGGCGGCGAAGCGAAGGTGAAATTCGCCAGATCTCCGTACGTCACCCAATAACGCCGCTCCGGCCCTTGCAAGGTCATGCGGAACACCGTGTCGCGCTCGACATCGGCGGCCATGCCGAACGGCGCCGGCAAATCGACCGCGATCCCTTGCAGGTTGGAGCTGACGATCAACTGGCTGTCGGCGCCATTCAGGTTCAATTGCAGCTGATAAGGCACGGTGCCGGAGACCGGCAACGGCTGCGTCACGGCAAGCCAGTCAGTGAGCTTTTTGACCTCGACCTGACCGGAAGCGGCGACTCGCGTATCGAGTTTGCCCGGGCTGCCATCAGCGAAAATCTGCGCGGTCACCGGTTTGTCGAAAGCGCGTGCGCTGATGTTTTGCCCGCTCAACCCCTTGTTGCTGTCGAAACGGAAATCGCCCTTGAGCTGCGTCAGTTCCAGCGACGGTTCAGCCAGTTTCAGCCGGGCCTTGGCGGTTTTGAAGTCGACCAGAATATTCGGTTGATCACCCTTGGCCAGCGGAATATCCAGCTTCAGTTTGCCTTGCAGATCGCCCTCGCCTTCCCAACCGGCGAAGGTGTCGGCGGTACCAATCGGCGCTTGCTGGAGGATTTTCAAACCATCGCCCAAGCCGCCGGCGAATGCGCCGTCGAGGAACATGTGGACGTTTTGCCCGGCCGGCGCGTGCGGGATGTTGACGTAAACATCGCGCACCTGGGTGTCGAGCAACTGACCCTTGCTGGCCAGAATGCGCACGCCGCTGTCTTCGATAAACACGTCGCCACTGACTTTGCTGATGTGCGGCCAGCCTGGCTGGAAGGCCAGTTCGGCGTCGTGGACCTTGAAAAACAGGCTGATGCTGCGCGCGGTATCCGCCGCGCCGTGGTTCAGCGAGCCTTGATACTGGAAGAAACCTTCATCCACCGCGCCTTTGAGAATCGCCGTGCGCAGCCATTCATCGAGCGCCGGGCTGAGCACCGTGGGCAGGTACTTGGCGGTGTATTTGCCGTCGCCCTCGACCAGACCGACGCGCAGGTCCATGTAGTCTTCCTGGCTGCGGTCGAAGTGCAGGCGAATCAGGAAGTCGCCGGCAATCTTGCCCTCTTCGCCGAGCACCTTGAGGTACGGCGCGACGAGGGTGAAACCTTCTTTATCGAGCTTCCAGGTCAGCCGCGCATTGGCCTGAATGTATTGCCATGGCTTGGCGAAAATCGGGTCCAGGTGCAAGACGAAGTCTTTGCTGTCCATGCGCAGCTCGCCGTGACCGAGGTCGCCGCTGATGTTGCCGCTGACATTTCGCGCCGCCGGAGCGCCGTGGTAGGCGTCGAAGCCGACTTGCTCCAGATTCGCGGCGAAACTGAATTTGCTGTCGTCGGTGGCGTAAGGGCGCATGTCCAGCAGCACGTTGCGCAACGCGCCGGTGACTTTGAGTTTTTCGACGGCGGTGGCCACGCCTTGCGGCAGTGGGCCCAACGCGTTGATCAACGGCGTCAGCGGGGTCAAATCGAGGCGATCGGCTTGCAGGTGCCAAAGCTCCTGCTCTGTACCGCTGGCGATGCTTTGTTTGATTTGCAGATGAGTTTCCCAGCGCGTGTCGCCGAGGTTCATCGACAGCGAATCGAGGGTGAGCAATGCGCCCTCGGTGTTGCGTTGGAAATAAGCATTGAGCGCCAGATTGTTGATCTGGATCGGCTTGCGCTCGGCGTAAGCGCCCTTGAGTTGAGGGGCGTTCAGACGAATCGCCGCGCTTTGCACGGTGCCCTCGCCCCAGTTCAGCCACACCTCACCGCCCGCCTTGAGCTCAGAAAAATTCCATTGCTGGGTCAGGCGCTCCGGCAACCATTTCGACCAATCGCTTTGCGGCAAACTGACATAGGCATCAGCCTTGCCGTCCTTCCAGGCGTTGGCGCGCACGCGGGTGCGCAGGCTCATGGCGACCGGTTGGCCATCGGGCAACGTCAGGCGCGCATCGAGGCGTTGCCGCGACGCGCCGGTTTTCAGGTTCAGGCCGACATAAGTGAACGTCAGCGGCGGATGGTCGAGCGGTTGCAACGTGACCTGGCTGTCGAGCACCGACAGCTGTTCGACCATTTGCATGCGCTTGAGCAGTTGCTCCGGGTCGAGCGGCTGATCGTCTTTTACCGGCAGGCCTTCCAGCGCCCACTTGCCGTCCGCGCCTTCCTTGAGGCTGATCTTCAGGCCATTCAGCTCAAGGTGCGCAATGCGGACTTCGCGGGCCAACAGGCTGGCCCAGAGATTGGGCACCACGCGCACATTGTCCAGCCGCAAGGCATTGGTGCCGGCGCCAACGGTAACGTCATGCGCGAGCAGAATCGGCGCAAAGCCGCTCCAGTTTCCTTCAAGCGCGCCGATTTGCAGGGGCATGCCCAGCGCTTCGGTGGCTTTGGTCTCGATGTCGGCGCGGTATTCGGCCACCAGCGGCGTCAGTTCGCGGCCGAGGCTGACATACAACGCCATCAGCACCAGGACCAACGCGCACAAGCCCAGCCCCCAGCGGGTCAGTGCAGCCAAAATGCGTGTCAGACGGTCCATGTCAGTTGGCTCCCATGGCAAAAGTTCTGCAAAAAGCTGAGGCCAGCCGATCTAGTCGCGGTGAAACCTGGAGGTTCAGAGCAGCACCACGTCGTATTGTTCCTGCGAATACATGGTTTCGACCTGAAAACGAATGGTCCGACCGATAAATCCTTCGAGCTCGGCGACGTTGCCCGACTCTTCATCAAGCAAGCGATCGACGACTTTCTGATTCGCCAACACCCGATAGCCTTCTGCCTGATAGGCGCGCGCCTCGCGGAGGATCTCGCGGAAAATTTCGTAGCAGACGGTTTCCGGGGTTTTCAACTTGCCGCGCCCCTGGCAACTGCTGCACGGCTCGCACAGCACTTGTTCGAGACTTTCGCGGGTGCGCTTGCGGGTCATTTGCACCAGGCCCAACTCGGTGATGCCGATGATGTTGGTCTTGGCGTGATCGCGTTCCAGCTGTTTCTCCAGCGTGCGCAAGACCTGGCGCTGGTGCTCTTCGTCTTCCATGTCGATGAAGTCGATGATGATGATCCCGCCGAGGTTGCGCAGGCGCAGTTGGCGGGCAATCGCGGTGGCGGCTTCGAGGTTGGTCTTGAAGATGGTTTCTTCGAGGTTGCGATGGCCGACGAACGCCCCGGTGTTGACGTCGATGGTGCTCATGGCTTCCGCCGGATCGACCACCAGATAGCCGCCGGACTTCAACGGGACTTTGCGTTCCAGGGCTTTCTGGATTTCGTCCTCGACGCCGTACAGGTCGAAAATCGGCCGCTCGCCGGGGTAATGCTCGAGGCGGTCAGCGATTTCCGGCATCAGTTCGGCGACAAACTGCGTGGTTTTCTGGAAGGTTTCGCGCGAGTCGATGCGGATCTTCTCGATCTTCGGGCTGACCAGATCGCGCAACGTGCGCAGCGCCAGACCGAGGTCTTCGTAGATCACGCTTGGCGCGCCGATGGTTTTGATCTGGTCGTTGATCTGGTCCCACAAACGCCGCAGGTAGCGGATGTCCATGAGGATTTCCTCGGCGCCCGCGCCTTCGGCGGCAGTGCGCAGAATGAAACCGCCGGCCTCCTTGATCCCTTCTTTGGCCACGCAATCGGTGACCACTTGCTTGAGGCGTTCGCGCTCGCCTTCGTCTTCAATCTTCAGGGAAATGCCGACGTGCGCGGTGCGCGGCATGTACACCAGATAACGCGACGGGATCGACAATTGCGTGGTCAGGCGCGCGCCTTTGGAGCCGATCGGGTCTTTGGTGACCTGGACCACCAGGCTCTGGCCTTCGTGAACCAGGCTGCTGATGCTTTCGACCGCCGGGCCTTCGCGCAGGGAGATTTCCGAGGCGTGAATAAACGCGGCGCGGTCCAGGCCAATATCTACGAAGGCTGCCTGCATGCCTGGCAAAACCCGTACAACCTTGCCTTTATAGATGTTGCCGACGATCCCGCGCTTTTGCGTGCGTTCGACATGAACCTCTTGCAGAACACCGTTTTCAACCACCGCCACGCGCGATTCCATCGGCGTGATGTTGATCAGAATCTCTTCACTCATGGCAGGGTCTCGTTCAGGCATGTTCACGATAATGGCCGCATCTAGTCAGTACGACGCTTAGCGCGCGTTAGGGGTTTGCCAACAGGGTATGCCGAAATGGCCGAGGAGTTCTGCGGTTTCGCACAACGGCAATCCGACCACCGCCGAATAGCTGCCATTGAGCCCGGCGACAAACACTGCGCCCAGCCCTTGAATGCCATAACTGCCGGCCTTGTCCCGCGGTTCGCCGCTGGCCCAGTAGGCAGCAGCCTGCTCGGCGCTGATCGGGCGAAACCGCACCAGACTGCGCACCACCAGCGACTCGCAACGCTCGCCATCCAGCACGGCCACGGCGGTCAGCACTTCGTGCTCTCGCCCGGACAACAGCTTGAGCATGGCGCACGCCTCGGCTTCGTCCACTGGTTTGCCGAGAATTTTCCCGTCCAGCACCACGGCAGTGTCGGCGCCCAATACGCAGCCCGCTTCGGCAGATACCAGCGTGCGACGCCCGGCCTCGGCTTTGCCGCGCGCCAGGCGCTCGACATAGGCCGACGGGGTTTCGTGATTCAGAGGGGTTTCATCGATGTCCGCGCTGATGACGGAGAACGGCACGCCGATCTGCGTGAGCAGTTCACGCCGACGCGGCGAGCCTGAGGCGAGGTACAACGTTTTCATCAAGACATCTCCCTTGTCGAGGTGCGGGCAAATGCCTGACCGAATTAGTTGATTTTGTAACGCCGACGCAAGCCGCGCAAACCGAAGCTGATCCATGGCCAGAGCAGCGCGCTGACCAGTGCCGGGAGCACCAGCGCCAACGTTGGCTGGCGGTTGCCGGTGAGGGCGCTGAGCCACAACTGGACCAATTGCGCGAGGCCGAAGATCACCAGAATCACCAGGCATTGCTGCCACATCGGGAACATTCGCAGGCGTTGTTGCAGCGACAACACGAGGAACGTGATCAGCGTCAGGATCAACGCATTCTGGCCGAGCAACGTGCCGTAGAGCACGTCTTCGGCCAGCCCCAGGCACCACGCGGTGACCATCCCGACTTTCTGCGGCAAGGCCAGCGCCCAGAAGGCCAGCAGCAGGGCCAGCCACAGCGGACGAAGAATTTCCATGAATTGCGGCAGCGGCGAAACGCTGAGCAGCAGACCGATGGCGAAGGTCAGCCAGACGATCCAGCCGTTACGCGATGAAGTAGCACCGGCCATTATTCTCTTCCCCCAGTGGTGGCCGGCGCAGAGACAGGCGGTTTGGCAGCTGGCGGCTTGGTGGCGGCCGGTTGCGAGGCAGGTGGTTTGGTCGCGCGGGTGGTCGCCGGCGGTTTGGCCGGGGTTGCCGCTGCTGGCGTGGCGGCCGCCGGGGTTGCGGTTGCAGGTGTAGCGGCTGCGGGCGCAGTGGGTGCGGCGGCGGCAGGTGCGGCGCTGGGCGCGGGTCTCGGCACGGTGCTTGGAATCATCGGTCCGCCGCCGTACTGGTCCAACGCTTCCTGGGCCTGGGCGGCTTCGTTAGCACGTTCTTCAGCAGTGCGGCCATCGCTGAACACCAGCAGCAAGTAACGGCTACGGTTCAGCGCGGCGGTCGGCACGGCGCGGACGATCGCGAACGGCTGGCCGGAATCGTGGATCACTTCCTTGACCGTCGCTACCGGATAACCCGCCGGGAACCGCTGACCGAGGCCGGAGCTGACCAGCAGGTCGCCTTCCTTGATGTCGGCAGTGTCGGCGACGTGACGCAATTCCAGGCGTTCCGGGTTGCCGGTGCCGCTGGCAATCGCGCGCAGACCGTTGCGGTTCACTTGCACCGGAATGCTGTGAGTCGTGTCGGTAAGCAGCAGCACGCGGGAGGTGTACGGCATCAACTCGACCACCTGGCCCATCAGGCCGCGCGCATCGAGCACCGGCTGACCAAGGACCACACCGTCGCGCTCACCCTTGTTGATGATGATGCGATGGGTGAACGGGTTGGGGTCCATGCCGATCAACTCGGCGACTTCGACCTTTTCGTTGACCAGCGCGGAGGAATTGAGCAACTCGCGCAGCCGCACGTTCTGCTCGGTGAGGGCGGCAAGCTTTTGCATGCGGCCCTGCAGCAGCAGGTTTTCGGTCTTGAGTTTTTCGTTCTCGGCGACCAGTTCGGTACGGCTGCCAAACTGGCTGGCCACACCTTGCCATAGCCGCTGCGGCAGGTCGGTGATCCAGTAAGACTGCATCAGCACCAGCGACATCTGGCTACGCACTGGCTTGAGCAGTGTGAAGCGGGCATCGACCACCATCAGCGCGACCGACAGCACGACCAGCACCAACAAGCGCACGCCCAGTGAGGGGCCTTTGGTGAAGAGCGGTTTAATAGGCCGCTCCTCCCAGGCAAATGTTCTCTTTATTCATACGGCATCAAACCGGCCTGGATGCAGACTGACAGAAGATAAACGCCAACAGGCAGCACTGCAAAGTGCTGCCTGCGCGCCAACAGCATAGAGGCAAACCAACGACTTATTCGCTGGAGAGCAGGTCCATGGTGTGTTTATCCATCATTTCCAGGGCACGACCACCACCGCGAGCAACACACGTCAGCGGGTCTTCGGCAACGATCACCGGCAGACCGGTTTCCTGGGCCAGCAACTTGTCGAGGTCACGCAACAGCGCGCCACCACCGGTCAGCACCAGGCCACGCTCGGCGATATCGGAAGCCAGTTCCGGCGGCGATTGCTCCAGCGCGCTTTTCACTGCCTGAACGATGGTCGCCAGCGACTCTTGCAGAGCTTCCAGCACTTCATTGGAGTTCAGGGTGAATGCGCGTGGCACGCCTTCGGCCAGGTTACGGCCACGGACGTCGACTTCACGGACTTCGCCGCCCGGGTAGGCTGTGCCGATTTCCTGCTTGATGCGCTCGGCGGTGGATTCGCCGATCAGGCTGCCGTAGTTGCGACGCACATAAGTGATGATCGCTTCGTCGAAGCGGTCGCCGCCAACCCGTACGGATTCGGCGTAAACCACACCGTTGAGGGAAATCAGGGCGATTTCAGTGGTACCGCCACCGATATCGACGACCATCGAACCGCGGGCTTCTTCAACCGGCAGGCCGGCACCGATCGCAGCAGCCATTGGCTCTTCGATCAGGAACACTTCACGGGCACCGGCGCCGAGAGCCGATTCGCGGATGGCGCGACGCTCGACCTGGGTCGATTTGCATGGAACGCAGATCAGCACACGAGGGCTAGGCTGCAGAAAGCTGTTTTCGTGAACCTTGTTGATAAAGTACTGCAGCATCTTTTCGCAGACGCTGAAGTCGGCGATAACGCCATCTTTCATCGGACGAATGGCGGCAATGTTGCCCGGCGTACGGCCGAGCATGCGCTTGGCCTCGGTGCCGACAGCAACGACACTTTTCTGATTACCGTGTGTCCGAATAGCCACAACCGATGGCTCATTCAGGACGATACCGCGCTCGCGCACGTAAATAAGGGTGTTGGCAGTGCCCAGGTCAATGGAAAGATCGCTGGAAAACATGCCACGCAGTTTCTTGAACATGGGAAAGGGACCCTAGGCAACGCGTGGGTAAAAAAGTGCGGCAAACTCTAACAACGACAGGGATTTTGGGCAAGGCGCCAATATGTTAAATTGGCCGCTTTTCTGTGCACCAACCCCCACAATCGCGGCCTTATGACCGTAGAAATGCGGTAGTGTTCCGACAATCTAACACACGGACGCCGTCCGTTCTGTTTTCCACTGGAGAATCCCATGGCGCTTGAACGCTCCGACGTGGAAAAAATCGCTCATCTGGCCTGCCTTGGCCTGAATGATGCCGATCTTCCACACATCACTTCGGCCCTGAACAGCATTCTCGGGCTGGTCGACGAAATGCAGGCGGTCAATACCGACGGTATCGAGCCGCTGGCCCACCCACTGGAAGCCAGCCAACGCCTGCGCGCAGACGTGGTGACCGAGACCAATCATCGCGAGGCCTATCAGTCCATCGCACCAGCGGTCGAAAACGGCCTGTACCTGGTTCCGAAAGTCATCGACTAAAGGGAAAGAGCCTGCAATGCATCAAATGACTCTGGCCGAGATCGCCCGCGGACTCGCCGATAAAAAGTTTTCTTCCGAAGAGCTGACCAAAGTCCTGCTGGCGCGCATCGCCCAGCTCGATCCTCAGCTCAACAGCTTCATCAGCCTCACCGAAGACCTGGCGCTCCACCAGGCGAAAGCCGCTGACGTGCGCCGCGCCAATGGTGAGAGCGGCGCCCTGCTCGGTGCGCCGATCGCCCACAAGGATCTGTTCTGCACTCAGGGCATTCGCACCAGTTGCGGCTCGAAGATGCTCGACAACTTCAAGGCACCGTACGACGCCACCGTCGTCGCCAAACTGGCTGCGGCCGGTGCCGTGACGCTGGGCAAAACCAACATGGACGAATTCGCCATGGGTTCGGCCAACGAGTCGAGCTACTACGGCGCGGTGAAAAACCCGTGGAACCTGGAACACGTGCCGGGCGGTTCGTCCGGTGGTTCGGCGGCCGCGGTTGCCGCGCGCCTGTTGCCGGCGGCGACCACTACCGAC